>NZ_CP096406.1:15000-167500 GCF_053903245.1 Bacillus sp. K7 | reverse complement strand
TCTCACGACACGAGCTGACGACAACCATGCACCACCTGTCACTCTGCCCCCGAAGGGGACGTCCTATCTCTAGGATTGTCAGAGGATGTCAAGACCTGGTAAGGTTCTTCGCGTTGCTTCGAATTAAACCACATGCTCCACCGCTTGTGCGGGCCCCCGTCAATTCCTTTGAGTTTCAGTCTTGCGACCGTACTCCCCAGGCGGAGTGCTTAATGCGTTAGCTGCAGCACTAAGGGGCGGAAACCCCCTAACACTTAGCACTCATCGTTTACGGCGTGGACTACCAGGGTATCTAATCCTGTTCGCTCCCCACGCTTTCGCTCCTCAGCGTCAGTTACAGACCAGAGAGTCGCCTTCGCCACTGGTGTTCCTCCACATCTCTACGCATTTCACCGCTACACGTGGAATTCCACTCTCCTCTTCTGCACTCAAGTTCCCCAGTTTCCAATGACCCTCCCCGGTTGAGCCGGGGGCTTTCACATCAGACTTAAGAAACCGCCTGCGAGCCCTTTACGCCCAATAATTCCGGACAACGCTTGCCACCTACGTATTACCGCGGCTGCTGGCACGTAGTTAGCCGTGGCTTTCTGGTTAGGTACCGTCAAGGTGCCGCCCTATTCGAACGGCACTTGTTCTTCCCTAACAACAGAGCTTTACGATCCGAAAACCTTCATCACTCACGCGGCGTTGCTCCGTCAGACTTTCGTCCATTGCGGAAGATTCCCTACTGCTGCCTCCCGTAGGAGTCTGGGCCGTGTCTCAGTCCCAGTGTGGCCGATCACCCTCTCAGGTCGGCTACGCATCGTTGCCTTGGTGAGCCATTACCTCACCAACTAGCTAATGCGCCGCGGGTCCATCTGTAAGTGGTAGCCGAAGCCACCTTTTATGTTTGAACCATGCGGTTCAAACAAGCATCCGGTATTAGCCCCGGTTTCCCGGAGTTATCCCAGTCTTACAGGCAGGTTACCCACGTGTTACTCACCCGTCCGCCGCTAACATCAGGGAGCAAGCTCCCATCTGTCCGCTCGACTTGCATGTATTAGGCACGCCGCCAGCGTTCGTCCTGAGCCAGGATCAAACTCTCCGATAAAAGTTTGACTGACTACGCACATCGCTGTGCGATTTATAAAAAAATGAATTAACAGGTACGTTTTGTCTTGTTTAGTTTTCAAAGATCATTACTGCCGCTTAACGAAGCAGCTTTATTACTATAACATTCAGCTTCTTGTAAGTCAATAACTTTTTTCAAAGCATTTAATGAAGCTTTTAATTGTTGTCGGCTGGCTTATCAGCGACGAATAATAATATATCACGGATATTATCAAAAGGTCAACACCTAATTTAGCTTTATACAAAGAGACATTTTAACGGTTATATTCAATTGGCTCTGCTCATAAGATGTAGTACAAGAATGATGGACAAGATAAGGAGGCATCTCAGTGAATCACTTCTATGTGTGGCACATTAAACGAGTGAAACAATTTATCATTATACTTATCGCCGCATTTGCAGCAGCCAGCTTTTTTTATATCCAAAGAGCTGTTCCGCTTCCCGTGTTTTCAACTGACACCGGACCTAAAGCCATTTATAAAGGAGAAACAGATTCGAAAGACGTTGCCCTTACTTTTGATATCAGCTGGGGTGATAAAAAAGCAGAACCTATACTTAATACTCTGAAAGCAAATGGAATTAGAAATGCGACGTTTTTTCTTTCCGCTTCCTGGGCTGAACGCCACCCCGACACAGTAGCGCGTATCGTAAAGGACGGCCATCAAATAGGGAGCATGGGCTATGCTTATAAAAACTATGCCAATTTAGAGAGCAGCGAAATAAAAAAGGACATTAACCGTGCGCAAACTGCCTTTGAAAAGTTAGGGGTCAAAGACATACAGCTATTAAGACCCCCTACCGGACAGTTCAATAAGAATGTACTAACGGTCGCTAAGCAATACAATTATACGGTTGTTCATTATAGTATAAACTCTCAGGATTGGACTAATCCCGGGGTTGAAATAATTATCGATAATGTGACCAAGCAGGTTTCCGGAGGAGACATTGTTCTTTTACACGCCTCCGACTCGGCAAAACAAACAGAAGAAGCGTTGCCTGATATCATCCATCAGCTAAAAGAAAAAGGGTTAAAAAATGTAACCGTAGGTGATCTCATTGCAAATTCTGATGCCAAATCCTCAGAGATAAAGTAATTACTTCGCTGCAAACCTCGGCAGCATCAGCAATTGGAAAGCATTACACGCCATTAACGGAAAAAGCATTAAATAAAGCCAGTCCTCATCATTTACTCTTAACGCAGGAAACCATTCTAATGCAGTAATCACAACCATTAAAAACAACGATGACACAAACGTTTTCTTAGAGGACTGCTTTTGCTTTATATAAGCTGTTACCACCCCAAAGATCAGTAAAAATATTGGTAACCACGCATAGCCAGCCAGCGATTCTCCGCTTTCTCCAAAAAATAAGAACCGCACATACATTAAATCAAAAGCTACAAACAAGATGAAAAACAACTGAAGTAAATTCCATAAGGATGATGATCTTAATATCTCAAGCGCAAACCGGTGAACTGTTAAAAACACGAAGAAACCCATTTGGCTAATCACACTAAAAATCATGCCTACCCCGACAAACCAGAACAAAACAGAAAAAATCTGCCCCGCTTCGAAGGCAAGAAACAGCCCCTTATATTCTCCCCACTTTAAAGCAAAACCCACAATACTCGTGATAACCGCTCCGACAGCTAATATAGAAAAGAAAAAACGAACCAAACCACGGCTTTTCATTTCTTTAATCAACCCCTCAAAAATCGCATACCGCGATATTTTGTTATGTATAATTCCAAAGAGATGAATCATATTAAAAGTAAGACAAGTATGTGAAAGGAGCTTAAGCATGTCAAAAGCCAAAACGCTATTGATGAGCTGTTTTTTGTTATTATCTGTAACAGCTTGTGCTCCAAAAGACCAAGCAGCGGATATGGACTATGATCAGACCAAAAAAATGGTTGTTGATATATTAAAAACTGATGATGGAAAGAAAGCCATTAAGGAATTATTAAACGATGATGCGATGAATGAAGCACTGGTGATTGACCAAGATGCGATTAAAGGAACGATAGAAAAAACACTCACCTCTAAAAAGGGTGAAGAATTTTGGAAAAACATCTTTGAAGACACTGATTTTGCCGAAGGCTTTTCGAAAACCCTTCAGAAAGAGCATGAAAAAGTGATTAAAAAATTGATGAAGGACCCGGATTACCAGAAGATGTTGATGGACGTCATGCAGGATCCAGGCATGAATAAAAAGTACAGCCAATTGGCAAAAAGCCAAGAATTCCGCAGTTACTTAGAAGAGGTTATTAACGAAACGCTTTCTAGTCCGCTTTACAAAAAACAGTTCGAAGATGAGCTGAAAAAAGCAGCAAAAGAAACGGCTAAAGAAAGCGAATAAAGGGAAAGCCGGGATTCAGAATCCCGGTTCGCCTTTTTTTATACTTGCACTGACATTTTCGCATCTATTTTTTTAGCGATGTCCTGATATATTTCTCCTATAGGATGGCTTTTGTCATATACAGAAGGAGCAAATTGTTCCTTATCCCATTCAGGCTGTTTCAACGGGATTCTGCCAAGCAAAGGCACATTCAATTCCTCAGCTAGTTTATCTCCGCCGCCTTTACCAAAGACATACTCTCTTTCTCCTGTCTTAGCGCTTTCGTAATAAGCCATGTTCTCTATGACGCCAACGACTTCATGATCAGTTTTAATGGCCATAGAACCCGCTCTAGCCGCGACAAAAGCAGCTGTAGGATGCGGCGTTGATACGATGATTTCTTTGCAGCTCGGAAGCATTGTATGTACATCGAGAGCAACGTCCCCTGTTCCAGGCGGAAGATCAAGAACAATATAGTCTACTTCTCCCCACTCTACTTCATGGAAAAAGTTGTTCAGCATTTTGCCAAGCATTGGCCCTCTCCATACGACCGGAGCATTTTCTTCTACGAAGAAGCCCATCGACATCACCTTTACCCCGAAGCGTTCAACAGGAAGAAGTTTCTCTCCTTCAATAGTCGGACGCACAGTGATGCCCATCATATCAGGCACACTGAAGCCATAAATATCCGCATCAATTAAACCAACCTTTTTCCCAAGACGAGCAAGAGAAATAGCAAGGTTTACTGACACAGTTGACTTGCCTACGCCGCCCTTTCCGCTTGCTACAGCTAGAAAGACTGGCGGATTATCCATATTTAGCAATGTTTTTTTCTCAGCTGACGGCGCACGGAACTTAGCAATCGTTTCCTCAGGAAGCTCTTCAAATCGAAGGCCGACCGTCTCGGCGCCTGCCCCTTTTAAGACGTTTACGATCTCTTGCTGAATCTGCATTTGCTCTGCAGTCCCGGTCTTTGCAAGAGCGACTTTTACACTGATATGCCGTTTTTCAGGCTTTATTTTAATTTCCTTTACGGCATCCAATTCTCCCAGAGGTCTTTGAAGAAAAGGTTCGCGCATTTCACCGACTAGTTTTCTTACTTCATCTTCTCTTATCATCGAACCTCACCCTTTTGTGTATTCGTTTTCAGGCATTATTATATCATACATAAATAGCAGGTGTCTTATGCTTGAAACCATAAGAAAACCCTCCTTTACTCTGGAGGGTTTCCTTTTTCCGTGTAATATCGCAAAATGCCTTTATATATGGAAGATGCCACCTTGTCCTGATATTTCGATTTTCCGAGCAGCTTTGCTTCACTTGGATTAGATAAAAACCCGACTTCTATAAGTGCTCCGGGTTTGGTGACGTTTTGCATTAAGTAGACACCATGAATCCGCTTTGCTTTTCGGGTTGTGTTTTCCAGATTTCGTCTCAATTCATCCTGAATGTATTTTGCGACTTTTTCATTTTCTGCATATTTCCCGAAATAAAAGCTTTGGGCTCCGCTCCACTTTTGCGATGGAATCGCATTGAGATGAATGCTGATATAGAGTTCAGCCTCTGAATGGTTTATTAATTTGACTCGCTGTCTTAGGTCTTCCGCTTTTCTCCTGCTATAGCCCTTCGTTCCTTCTGGAGCGAGATCGACATCACTCTCCCTAGTCATGATGACAAGCGCCCCTTGTTGCTGAAGGTAGTCCCTGACTCTAAAGGCCACTTCAAGCGTTACATCTTTCTCTAACAGCTTTCCGCCGACTGCTCCTCCGTCAGGACCTCCATGACCGGGGTCCAGATAAATAATTTTCCCGCTCAGGGGCAGACTCCACGGCTTCCATGAATCGTTATTGCTGAACTGATACTTGAATAGAAATAGTAAAACGATGAAGCCTAGCAAAAAACCGAGCCATTTAAGCTTTTTCCTCATGCCTTCCCCTCCCGCTTGTCCGTTACTACATAACTATGGGACAGGGCCGGGAATTATGATTATCGCATGCGAAGCTTACACTGTTTTTCTCTTTGGACAACTCCCTGTGTCCACCAGTCTTTAATGAACTTTCGCGCTGCTTCATAAACCGTATTTTTATCAAAAGTTGCGTATTGCTCGTGTATCCAATTATAGAGATAATCAAAAAACTCCATACGCAGCTCTTCTTCTTCACTTGCTGAGCGGGCACTGATGCTCTGCATGGATTCTCCGTAGTAGCCGAAAATCCCAAAACGCCCACCCAACAAATAAGCTTCTATCGCAAAATCAATACAGCCTTCGCTGATAATATCTCTTTCATCATGTAAAAATGGGAATAATGGTTCCAAACAGTCCTTAACAGACAGAATAATTTGTCTCAGAGAGAGTTCTTTGAGCAAGTTCTTTTCTAATTCATAATCCTTTTGGCGTTTCACATCCATAAAAGACAGTACCTCTGCCATACAAATTCACTCTCCTTTTACCGGTTATTTTGAGGTTTCAATCGTGATACCATGCCCGAATTCGGTTGGAAATTCGCCCAAATGAAGGTGCAGGGATTGATAAAAGGAAGAGGATTTAGCAGCTTTCCGCAGGTGAGGGAACGAACGTTCTGCCAATAAGCATTATAAAAGCAGCCCCTCTAACAGGTCGCTGCTTTTCATACTTTCACACTTCTTGTTGCAGAATATGTATGAATATACTGGTCCAATACAAAACCGCCTTTATCTTCATAAAAACCAGTGACAATAAAACCGGCATCAATTTGGCCCTTGATTTGGTCTTCTAACGAATGGCCGAATTCTAGAGCTTCATTATTCTCAATCAGTTTTTTTACTTTATGTTTTGGAAGATCTTCTGAGTCGGCATATGGAATAGAGTGTTTTACTTTTAAAATACCTTGCTGTTCTAACTCTACATCAAACAGAAATACGACAGGATTGACAAAACCTGAGATTAGAGTGCCGTTTCTTTTTAGCACACGGTGCGCTTCTTTCCAGACCGGGAGGACATTCTCAACAAAAACATTGGCAACAGGATGTACAATGACATCGAATGATTCATCCTGAAATTGACTGAGGTCGTCCATACTTCCTTTGACAGTATGTATCCTAAGATCATCACGCTCAGCAACTATTCTATCCTGATCCAACTGCTTTTCCGAGTTATCTAATACAGTGACATCCGCTCCTGCGGCTGCCAAAATCGGGCCCTGCTGGCCGCCACCTGATGCTAAACAGAGCACTTTCAGCCCATTGACAGGGGGAAACCAATCTCTCGGTACATCTTTCATTGGTGTTACCCTTATATCCCAATTGCCTTTTTTCGCTTGTTCAATGACATGCTGCTCAACAGCAACAGTCCATTCATTGCCTGTTTCTACTTTTTGATCCCAGGCTTTGCTATTATGATCTACTAACGCATTCATGAATCGTTCTCCTTACTTTAATGTATAGAGTATAACAAATATTTCTAGATTGATATCGCTTTCCCTTTGCATATTTAGAAAAAAGTTCATAAAAACGCAAAAAAACCACAAAGGAGATGTGATTTTTTTGGCTAGTGACTATCATATCATTTTTTTGAATCATATAAGTGGCAAAATACTTGATGCTGCTCAGACATATTGCTTAGCATTGGCATCTCTGTTTTGCATTGATCCATGACAGCAGGGCATCTGGTATGAAACGGACAGCCGGCCGGCGGATTCGAAGGACTAGGCAAATCACCTTTAAGCTCAATGCGTTCCTTTCTGCGATGCGGGTCAGGGATCGGGACAGCTGAAAGCAGCGCTTTTGTATACGGATGCTTCGGATTCTGTATAATTGAATCGCGATCTCCAACTTCAACCAGTTTCCCAAGATACATCACACCAATACGGTCGCTTATAAAATCAACAACACTTAAATCATGTGCTATAAACAAATAAGTTAAACCAAATTCCTTCTGCAGGTCTTTCATCAAATTCAGTATCTGCGACTGAATCGATACATCGAGTGCGGAAACAGCCTCATCTGCAATAATCAGCTTCGGATTTACAGCCAGAGCCCGGGCGATGCCGATTCTTTGCCTTTGCCCGCCGCTGAATTCATGCGGAAAACGACTGCCGTGCTGACGGGACAGCCCCACGGTATCCAAAAGTTGATGCACTTTTCTTTCACGTTCAGAAGAAGTCATGAGTCCATGAACAATCAACGGTTCTTCAATGATTTCTTTCACTCTCATTCTGGGATTTAATGAGGCATAAGGATCTTGAAATACCATTTGAAAGTCTTTTCGCAAATTACGAACGTCTTTCTCATTCATTTTCGTAATATCCTGTCCGTTAAACAGAATACTGCCTTCTGTAGGCTCCAGCAGCTTCATCAACATCCGTCCGGTTGTTGACTTTCCGCATCCGCTCTCTCCGACAAGGCCGAAAGTTTCTCCGCGATTAATTGTAAATGAGATATCATCCACCGCTCTCACGGGCTTTGATTTTTTAAAAAGGCCCGATGAATCAGAAAAGATTTTTTTCAAATGTTTCACTTCAACTAAAGGCTCATGATTCATATGCTGGCTCCTCCTTTCCCTCATTTTCATTCAGCCAGCATCGGCTTGTTCTTCCTTCCCCCACGTTTAGCAATGGCGGCTCTTTTTTCAGGCATTTATCAAAGACAAACGGACAACGTGATGCAAATTTGCATCCGGACGGCCAATCCTCTGCCATCGGAACATTGCCTTGGATAGAATGCAACCGTTCCTGCCGCTTTCCGATTCGAGGAATGGATTCCAGCAGCCCTTTTGTATACGGATGCTTTGGATCATCAAACAGATCATAAACCGAACCTTGTTCTACAATTCTCCCTGCATACATTACGGCCACTCGGTCACACGTTTCAGCGATGACGCCAAGATCATGTGTAATCAACAATATCGATGTGCCGTGTTTCTCCTGCATATCTTTCATGACATCTAGTATTTGGGCTTGAATCGTTACATCAAGCGCTGTTGTAGGTTCATCGGCAATTAATAATTTAGGCGAACAAGACATGGCCATAGCGATCATGACGCGCTGTCTCATTCCTCCGGACAACTGGTGAGGGTACTGCTGTAAAATTTCATCAGCCCTTGAAATACCGACTTGTGTTAACATTGAAACAGCATGTTGATCCGCTTTTTTGCGTGAATAGTTGAGGTGCTTTTTAATCGCCTCTCTTAGCTGATTCCCTATCGTTAGAACAGGATTTAATGAAGTCATCGGCTCTTGGAATATCATGGCGATCTCATTTCCCCTCAGTTCCCGAATTTCTTTTTCTGAGAGAGCTAAGAGGTCTCTGCCGTCAAAATGAATTGATCCGCCAACGATCTTTCCCGGTGTGTCTTTTAACAGTTTCATAATGGATAAAGAGGTGACGCTTTTTCCGCTCCCGGATTCCCCTACAATACCCAAAATTTCACTTTCGTTTATCGTAAAATCAACTCCGTCAACTGCAGGAATTTCCTTACCGTTTACAAAAAAGCTCGTCCGTAGCTGATTGACGTTTAATATCGGTTTCATTCTTTTACCTCCTAATCCTTTATCTTAGGATCAAGCGCGTCCCGGAGTCCGTCACCAAGCAGATTAAAAGCTAAAACGGTGAGAAAGATTGCAAGTCCCGGAAAAATCGTCACATGCGGAGCTGTGTTTAAGTAGTTATGCCCATCACTCAGCATAGCGCCCCATTCAGGAGTAGAGGGATCTGCTCCTAATCCTAAAAAACTAAGTCCTGCCGCTATTAAAATAGCGGAACCGATTCTCATTGTGAAATACACAATAATCGTTGAGAACGTACCCGGTAAAATGTGTTTTAGAATAATGCGTGTATCTTTAGCACCTGTTGATTTTGCCGCTTCCACATACAGGCTTGATTTCATCTCCAGCACACTGCTTCGAACAATCCGCGCAAATACAGGCACGCTGAATATAGCAACTGCAAAGACTACATTCATTAAACCTGTTCCTAGGATTGCGATAATCCCAATGGCCAGTAGCATCCCCGGAAAAGCTAATAAAATATCGCAAAATCTCATAATCAAACTATCAATCCATTTACCAAAATAGCCGCTTATAACGCCAAGTGCACTTCCGGCTAAAGCTCCCAAAAATACAGAAGACAAACCAACAAATAACGAAATTCTGGCTCCTACTAAGATTCTGCTGAAGATATCCCTCCCGTATGCGTCAGTTCCCGCCAAATGAGCCGCTGAAGGCTTTAAAAATAATTGGCCGTAATCGACTTTTGCAGGGTCATATGGCACAAGGTACTGGCCGAATAATGCGACAAAAAATAATAGGAAAAGAAAGACAGCCGATATCATTGATACCTTTTGCTTCTTAAAAGAAATCCAAAAATCATGGAACCTGCTGCTTTTTGCCGGCTTCTCAACATGCTTTATCTCCATTTGTGATCCTCCTTCCTATGATCCGTAGCGTACTTTCGGATTCAGCCAGCCATATAACAAATCAACGATTAAATTAATGAGTAGAAATTCAAAAGAAAATAATAAAAGTTCAGCTTGTATAACGGGATAATCCCTTGACACAATTGAATTAATTAATAGACGCCCCAATCCAGGCCAGCTGAATAACGTTTCTGTAATGATTGATCCGCTCAGCATAAACCCGAACTGTAATCCAGTCATCGTGACAACCGGAATCATTGCATTTCTGAAGGCATGCTTCATAAGAACCGTATATTCATGCAGGCCTTTGGCTCTGCTCGTCCGGATATAATCATTCTTTAACACATCCATGACTGCGGATCTTGTAAAGCGGGCAATTATAGCTGCGACTCCTGCTCCTAGCGTAATAGAAGGGAGAATATAATGTTTCCAGGAGTCCATTCCCCCTGTAGGAAGCCAGCCTAACTGAACGGAAAACAACTGCATAAGCATAAGCCCCAGCCAGAAAGAAGGAATAGATATCGCAGAAACCGCAAAAATCATTGTCGCATGATCCTGCCACTTGTTTCTTTTGACAGCTGAAACTAAGCCGATCGGAATTCCGAATAGCAATGACCAAAACATGCTGACAACTGTCAGCCAAAATGTCGGCATAAACCGCTCAGACAGCATCTCTGCCACAGGTCTTCCTGCCTGAATAGAGGTTCCTAGATCTCCTTGAAAGAGATTGGACATATATGAGATGTATTGTTGATATAAAGGCTGATCTAAACCATATTTCTCTCTAACTAATTTGATTTCATCAATTGTTGCATCACTTCCTGCGATTAACCGGGCAGGGTCTCCGGGAATCATATGCACGAACATAAAGACAATAACAGTAATAATGAACAAGAGAGGAATCATCAGTAATAAACGTTTGATTGAGTACTTTATCATTAGGCGCCCTCCTTGACTTCAATAAAAGGAGGCTGACCCATATGAGTCTGCCTCCGGAACACGCTGGATGGGCGTCACCCAAGCGCCAGCATTATTTTTTTTCTGCCCCGCGAACATCCATCACACCTGATGGCTGCATTACCACTCCATCGACACTTTCTTTTTTCGCATAAATTAAATCTGGTACAGCAAGGAAAACCCATGGCGCATCTTCCCAAATCTGTTGCTGTGCCTTTCCATATAATTCTTTGCGTTTCGCCGTGTCAGAAGTTTGTAACGCTTGGTTCAGAAGACTGTTTACAGTATCACTTTGGTAGTAAGACGTGTTATAAGAATTCGGCGGGAATGCTTCTTCTCCGCCAAAGACTGGGCGAAGACCCCAGTCGGCATCACCAGTAGACGGAGACCATCCGCCATTATAAAGCTCCAGATCAGCATCTTTTGCATATGTAACGCCCCAGATTTTATCCCCGATTGTACCGCTTTCCATAGGAACTGTTTTTAATGTAATTCCTACTTTATCAAGCTGCTGTTTATAAAATTCCATCATTTTAACCTTATCAGAGCTGTTTCCGCCCCAGATTGTTGCCTCAAACCCATTTGGATAACCCGCTTCTTTTAAAAGCTGCTTTGCTTTTTTGATGTTATATTCGTATGGTGTTTGTTCAGCGTAAAACTGTGTATCAGGTGCAATAGATGACTTCGTTTCAGAAGCATATCCGTTATATACAACTTTCAGGAAAGCTTCTTTATCAATTGCATAGTTAATAGCCTGGCGGACTTTCACATCATTAAAAGGCTTTTTCATTGTATTCATTGAAAAGTACTTCACAATTAAAGACGGCTTTGTAACCAATGATAGTCCGTCGGTGTTCTCAATCGTTTTTGTATCTGTCGGTGGTACCGGATAGATGAAATCAGCTTCTCCCGTTTGAAGCATCGCAATTCGTGCCCCATTTTCAGGAACAGGCTTAAAGACCATGTTATGTACCTTTGGAAGGTCCTTGTTCCAGTAATCTTTATTGGCAGTTAATTTAAGATATTCGCCGTGCTGCCATTTTTCAAACTTAAACGGTCCTGTTCCGACCGGGTGCTGTGATACTTTATCGCCATATTTTTTAATCGCATCAGGACTGATCATCATAGCTGCCGGATGGGCAAAGTTGTTGATCATGGCCGCAAATGGCTTACTTAAAGTTACACGCACTGTATGATCATCTATTACTTTCGTTTCTTTTACTAGCTCAAATAAACTATGTCGTTTTAGCTTGGAGTCAGGATCAGCAAGACGGTCAATGTTCGTTTTCACCGCTTCGGCATTAAAGGCCGTTCCGTCTTGGAACTTGACTCCTTCCTTCAGTTTGAACGTGAACTCAGTCGAATCTTTGTTTACCTCATAGCTTTCGGCTAGGACGGGGATGACTTTGTTATCCTTATCAAAGCCTAAAAGGCCTTCCATAATAGCTGATTCAGCCGTATAAGAGGCATTATCGTTTGTATCATGAGGATCAAGCGTTGTCACATCACTTTCTAAAGCAACCGTGAATGTATCACGAGATGCACCCTTACTCTCTGAAGCTTTATCATTTTTATCGTTGTTGCCGCACGCCGCTAAGAAAATACTTGCTATGAGCACAAATGATAAGCTGAATATAAACCGCTTTTTCACTTTAAACCCCCCATATAAAATTGTTAAAATTTAAACTAATTGAACAATAGTGTATACTACAAGAGAAGCGTGAGATTGTCAATAATGCTGATCAGTTTAATAAGCTTTATGGCAATCTGCAGTAGAGTCAGTTGGAAGGAATGATTATAGATGAAACCTGTTATCGGCATATCAGGAAGTATCATCATTGATCAAAGCGGGCGTTTCCCAGGTTACAAGCGCGCCTATGTGAATGATACATACGTTCAATCTGTTTTAGATGCGGGAGGCGTCCCTTTTATCGTGCCTGTTATAAATGATGAAGAAACGATCGATCAGATGATACAGCAAATAGATGGGCTTGTGATGTCAGGAGGACATGATGTTAATCCCCTCCTGTATGGTGAGGAGCCTCTTGCTAAACAAGGTTCAGTTTTTCCCGAGCGAGATGAATTTGATCAATTACTAATAAAAAAAGCCATAGCAGCCGGCAAACCCGTATTTGCCATTTGCAGAGGGTTACAAATCTTAAATGTCGCGTTTGGCGGCTCTATTTACCAGGATCTATCTTATATTGAGAATGCCTCTATTAAACATGATCAGTACAATAATACCGAGGTACCCACTCATACCATTGATATTGAACCGGGTACGCACCTTCATTCTGTATTTGGAGATACTGCGCTGGTCAATTCGTTCCATCACCAAGCGATTAAAGATGTGGCTCCTGGGTTTCTCATATCTGCCCGGGCACGAGATAAAGTCATTGAAGCGATCGAAATGGAGAGCAGCACATTTGTGCTTGGGGTTCAGTGGCATCCAGAGATGTTGACAAAAGGGTATCCGCTCATGCTGAAGCTATTCGAAACTTTAGTGGAGAAAGCCGAGCAGCAAAAAGCGGCCGTTTTATAAAGCAAAAAGCAGAAGCACTCATACAGGCTTCTGCTTTTTTGAACATATAAAAAAGCTCCCAACGCAAGGTTGAGAGCTTTGAAAACGTAAAATTAACGTTTTGAGAACTGAGGTGCACGACGAGCGCCTTTAAGACCGTATTTTTTACGTTCTTTCATACGAGCGTCACGAGTCAGAAGACCTGCACGTTTAAGTGTTGCACGGTATTCTGGATCTGCTTCAAGCAAAGCACGAGCGATACCATGACGGATTGCTCCAGCTTGACCAGATAAGCCGCCTCCATGTACGTTTACTAAAACATCATAAGTACCAGCTGTTTCAGTCAAAGTTAATGGTTGTTTAATATCTTCGATTAGAGCTGGAGATGGGATGTGCTCGCTGATTTCACGATTATTAACGACGATACGACCTTCTCCTGGAACTAAGCGCACACGCGCTACAGAACTTTTACGACGGCCAGTACCGTAATATTGAACCTGTGCCAAATTGGTAACCTCCTTTTTAATTAACCGCGAAGTTCGTAAACTTCAGGTTTTTGTGCTTCATGTGGATGCTCAGAACCACGGTATACGTTCAATTTTTTGAACATTTGACGACCTAGAGAACCTTTTGGAAGCATGCCTTTGATAGCAAGCTCAAGCATTTTCTCAGGGTAGTTTGTACGCATTTCAAGAGCAGTTCTTGATTTTAATCCGCCTGGATGTTGAGTGTGACGGTAGTAGATTTTGTCAGTTAACTTTTTACCAGTTAACTCGATTTTTTCAGCGTTGATGATGATCACATGATCTCCTGTATCAACGTGCGGTGTATAAGTTGGTTTGTGTTTCCCGCGAAGGATAGATGCAACTTCTGTAGAAAGACGTCCTAGAGTCTTGCCAGCAGCATCAACAACTAACCACTTGCGTTCAATAGTACTTGCGTTAGCCATAGGTGTTGTACGCATTGAATTTCCCTCCTAAATGATCTGTCATTTTCAATAAACTTCGATTACGTTCTATTTCACAACACAATAAGTTCCGGGGCTTATCGTGGGGTTGAAATACATACCATATGATATCTTATAACTTTATGCAGACTCTGTCAAGAAAATATTACACACCTGGTTTAGTTGTCATAGCAAACGTTCCATAAATATAGCCCGTGCCCCGGCGCTGTGCGCCCTGCCGCTTCGCGATCCTTCGCTTCCAGCATAGATTTCACATCATCGGGAGAAATTTTACCAATACCTGCATCAAGCAAAGTACCCGCTATAATTCTAACCATATTATATAAGAAACCACTGCCTATGATCCGCATTTGCAGGCCGTCATTCGTCTCAGTCCAATCAAGTTCGTAAATCGTCCTTACCTTGTCCTGTACTTCTGTTTTCACCGCGCAAAAGCTCGTAAAATCATGTGTCCCTAAAAGATGCGTTGCCGCTTCTTTCATGTTCTGCACATTAAGGTGATATGAAAAATGGTAAGCGTAATGCCGTTTAAATACGTCCGGGTGTTTCTCCGTGTAAACAAAGTAGCGATATTCTTTTTTCACTGCGCTAAATCGTGCATGGAACCCATCATCCGCAATTTCTGCCTGTTTGACTGCGATGTCGTCCGGAAGCAGTGCATTTAAGGCATACGGCCATCTCTCTGCCGGGATAGACAGTGGTGTATCAAAATGGATCACCTGTCCGGCTGCGTGAACCCCGCTGTCTGTTCTTCCTGACGAAACGACCGGAATTCTTTCTTTCGACTTATGCAGGACAGCCAAAGCCTTCTCCAGTTCGTTTTGAACCGTTCGTTTGCCTGGCTGAACCTGATAACCATAAAACAAATGTCCGTCATAAGAAATCGTGCATTTCATTCTCATACCAGCACCTCTAAGCCCTTAACAAAAATAACAAAGCAGCCAATACCATCAAGCTGACAATGACAGAAGTGTCTTTTCCTGTCCATACAAGCTTTCTGTATTTCGTGCGTCCCTCTCCGCTTTGATAACCCCTTGCTTCCATTGCCACCGCAAGCTCTTCAGCGCGTTTGAATGCACTGACGAAGAGAGGGACAAGAAGGGGTACAATCGCCTTCACTCTGTCTTTTACAGGGCCGCTTGTAAAATCAACGCCTCTCGCCATCTGAGCCTTCATGATCTTATCTGTCTCCTCCATCAAGGTCGGGATAAACCGTAATGAAATGGACATCATAAGAGCGAGCTCGTGAACAGGAAGTTTTATTTTTTTAAATGGATTCAGAAGCTGTTCCATTCCATCGGTAATCTCAATCGGAGTTGTCGTCAGTGTTAATAAGGTTGTGATTAAAATGAGATAAACGAATCTAAGAGAAATAAATATCCCTTGAACCAAACCGCCCTCATAGACTTTGAAAACACCTAATTGAAAGAGAACCGGTCCTTCGTGTGTCATGAATATGTGAAGAAGGAACGTGAAAAGGACAATCCAGATGATTGGCTTTAACCCTTTTAGCAAAAAAGGGAAAGGAACTCGTGTTAAAGAAACGACACCCATTGTAAACAATCCAAGCAACGCATATGTCTGCACATTATTGGCCAGAAATACGATACAAACAAATAAAAAGATCGTGATGAGTTTTGTTCTGGGGTCAAGCCGATGCACAAGTGAAGAGCCCGGTACATACTTGCCGATAATCATGCTGTCCATCATAAGGTTTTCTCCCCCCGAAAGAGAGTACGGATTTCACTAGCAGCCTCTTCAATTGTGAGCATAGGCTCTTTAAATGTGACGCCAAGTGCAGCTTCAAGCTGCCTTTGAAATTTGATCGTTTCCGGAAGGTCAAGCCCCCAGCCAGCCATCTCTTCACCTTTTGAAAACAAATCACGCGGACTGCCTGAAGCTTGTATCGTTCCTTTATGCATGACAATCATTTCATCAGCGTATGCAGCTGCGTCTTCCATGCTGTGTGTTACAAGGATCGTCGTCAGGTTTCCCCGTTGATGAAGCTCATAAAACATGTCCATTATCTCTTTTCGTCCTCTTGGATCCAACCCAGCAGTCGGTTCATCCAAAACAAGCACTTCAGGGTCCATTGCAAGTACGCCGGCAATTGCAACTCTGCGCATTTGTCCCCCGCTTAATTCAAAAGGCGATCTGTCCAGAAGCTCTTCTGATAAACCAACGAGCTTCAGCATCTCTCTCGCTCTTTGTTCAGCAGCCTCTTTTTTTACACCAAAATTCATAGGTCCGAACGAAATATCTTTGAGAACTGTTTCTTCGAATAATTGATGCTCAGGAAATTGGAAAACGATTCCGACTTTTTTACGAAGGGCTTTCAGCTCTTTATTCTTTTTCCCTGCCTGGATAACAGTGCTGCCTAGTGAAATCTGTCCCTCCGTCGGTTTCAGTAGGCCATTCAAGTGCTGAAGAAGAGTGGACTTGCCAGAGCCTGTATGCCCGATAACGGCTACATAGCTTCCTTCTTTAATCGATGCATTGATGTCATACAGTGCAAGGCGCTCAAACGGCGTCTTCATCTGATAACGATGCTCTACATCTTTGATTGTAATGTCCATAGCTCTTTCACCAGCCCTTCCTGAGTCAAATGATTTTCCTCCAGCGCCAGTCCATTTTTCCGTAAAAGCTGGCTGAGCTGGAATGAGAAGGGTAAATCAAGCCCGATTTGAACAAGTTGCTTATTCAATTTAAAAATCTCTTCAGGCGTCCCTTCGGCATATTTCTTCCCGCCATTCATCACAATGATCCGGTCTGCTTTTGCTGCTTCATCTAAATCATGTGTGATAGAAATGACAGTGCCCATGCCCTGTTCCTTTAAGTGCCTTACCGTTTCAAGCACTTCTTCTCGCCCGATCGGGTCAAGCATAGATGTTGCTTCATCTAAGATAATAATATCAGGACGTGCGGCAATCACTCCCGCAATCGCAACTCTCTGCTTTTGGCCCCCGGAGAGATGGTGCGGCTCTTGATCGAGAAAATCTTGCATATTCACCTGTTTTACTGCCCAGTCTACTCTCTCAATCATTTCTTCCCGCGGTACACCATTGTTTTCTAAACCAAAAGCCACATCATCGCGAACCGTCGTTCCGACAAATTGGTTGTCCGGATTTTGAAAGACCATGCCAATCTTTTTACGCACTTCCCAAACGGATTCCTCTGTCAATTGAATCCCAGCAACCTCAATGTCGCCTGATTCAGGAAGGATTAAGCCATTCAAAGCCCGGGCCAGTGTTGATTTCCCTGAACCGTTATGACCTACAATAGCAAGCCATTCACCCTCATACACCTGCAGGGAGACGCCGTCTAGTGCCCGTCCTTCTGCGTCTTTCCGATATCGAAATACGATATCCTCTACCGATATCAACTGATTTTGATTCATGGAAAACCGGCCTCCTCTCAGCTAACGCTCTGCTATTCTCTCTATATAAAAAGTTGCAGTATCTAAAAAAAGGGCATAGATCCAGTTAGAAACTGTCCCGCCCTTCTTTAGATACACAAAAATATGTGATATTAAACCAATTCGATAATTGCCATTGGTGCTCCGTCACCACGGCGAGGACCAAGCTTCATAATACGTGTGTATCCACCTTGGCGCTCCTCGTAACGAGTTGCAATGTCAGAGAATAATTTTTGAAGTGCATCTTGGTTATTTTCTTCGTTAGCAACCTCGTTGCGGATGTATGCAGCAGCTTGACGGCGAGCGTGAAGATCGCCGCGTTTGCCAAGCGTGATCATTTTTTCAACTACAGAGCGAAGTTCTTTCGCACGTGTTTCAGTTGTTTCGATTCTTTCATTGATGATCAAATCAGTTGTAAGATCACGAAGCATAGCTTTACGCTGTGCACTCGTACGTCCTAGTTTTCTGTATGACATATGATGTCCCCTCCTTTATTGGAATGCTGTTCTGATAATAAACACACGAAAATCCTAGTTCACATGGGAAACTAGTCAATCGTCTTTGCGAAGTCCGAGTCCAAGTTCTTCTAGTTTCGCTTTCACTTCTTCAAGTGATTTCCGTCCTAGGTTACGAACTTTCATCATATCTTCTTCCGTCTTGTTCGCAAGCTCTTGAACCGTGTTAATACCCGCACGCTTTAGGCAGTTGTAAGAACGAACTGAAAGATCCAATTCTTCAATTGTCATTTCAAGAACTTTCTCTTTTTGATCTTCTTCTTTTTCAACCATGATTTCAGCATGCTGAGCTTCGTCAGTTAAACCAACGAATATATTAAGGTGTTCAGTTAAAATCTTTGAACCAAGCGCAATGGCTTCTTTCGGTCCAGTGCTTCCATCAGTCCAAACATCAAGTGTAAGTTTATCATAGTTTGCAACTTGGCCTACACGAGTGTTCTCTACCTGATAAGATACACGAGAAACTGGTGTATAGATAGAATCGATCGGAATCACGCCGATTGGCTGATCGTCTCTCTTGTTTGCGTCAGCAGGCGTATACCCACGTCCTCTTTGAGCAGTAAGGCGAACTCGGAAACTCGCATTCTCACCAAGAGTCGCGATATGAAGATCAGGATTTAAGATCTCTACATCACTATCGTGTGTAATATCAGCTGCCGTTACAGTTCCTTCGCCCTGTACATCAATTTCTAGCGTCTTCTCTTCATCAGAGTAGATTTTCAATGCAAGCTTTTTAATGTGTAAGATAATCGTTGTAACATCTTCCACAACGCCTTCAATTGTCGAGAATTCGTGCAGTACACCATCTATCTGGATTGATGTTACAGCGGCACCAGGGAGTGAGGATAAGAGGATACGACGTAAGGAGTTACCCAGAGTTGTACCATATCCACGCTCAAGTGGCTCTACGACAAACTTACCAAATTTGGCATCGTCGCTGATTTCAACCGTTTCGATTTTTGGTTTTTCAATCTCGATCATTACTTAAAACCCTCCTTCAAAACGTCGAAACCTCGAATAGAATCATATGAGATTCCATCCGAAATTCCCCATTGTTTAGTCCCGTATGTGCTCAGGCAACGAGTCGGTGCATTCGTTTCATAAATAACTGTATCATAACCCATTATTGACAGGGACACAAAATCTATACAAACAAATTACACGCGGCGACGTTTTGGTGGACGGCATCCGTTATGAGGAACAGGAGTTACGTCTCTGATAGCAGTGACTTCTAGTCCAGCAGCTTGAAGTGCACGAATTGCAGCTTCACGGCCTGAACCAGGGCCTTTAACAGTAACCTCAAGAGTTTTAAGACCATGTTCGATTGAACCTTTAGCAGCTGTTTCTGCAGCCATTTGCGCAGCAAAAGGAGTAGATTTACGAGAACCTCTGAATCCTAGAGCTCCGGCACTAGACCAAGAAAGAGCATTACCATGAGTGTCAGTGATCGTAACGATCGTGTTATTGAAAGTTGAACGAATATGAGCAATTCCAGACTCAATATTCTTTTTCACGCGACGTTTACGCGTGTTAGATTTACGAGCAGCAGCCATTGTTTAGGTACCTCCCTTACTTATTTTTTCTTGTTAGCTACAGTACGACGCGGACCTTTACGAGTACGCGCATTGTTTTTAGAGTTTTGTCCGCGAACAGGCAATCCTCTGCGATGGCGGATTCCGCGGTAGCTTCCGATTTCGATCAGACGCTTAATGTTAAGAGAAACTTCACGGCGAAGGTCACCTTCTACTTTCAGTTTGTCAATAACATCACGGATTTTACCAAGTTCTTCTTCAGTAAGATCACGCACACGAGTATCTTCTGAAACACCAGCCTCTTTCAAGACTTGCTGAGCCGTTGTACGGCCAATTCCGAAGACATATGTTAAAGAAATAACAACACGTTTGTCACGTGGGATATCTACACCAGCAATACGAGCCATTCTCTGGGCACCTCCTTATAAATTATCCTTGTTTTTGTTTATGCTTTGGATTTTCACAGATCACCATTACTTTTCCTTTTCTGCGAATAACTTTACATTTTTCGCAGATTGGTTTAACTGATGGTCTCACTTTCATGTGTTTCCAACCTCCTTCAGTTTCCGGAGTGCTTTATTTGTAACGGTACGTAATCCTGCCACGAGTTAAGTCATATGGAGATAATTCTACCGTAACTTTGTCTCCAGGTAAAATGCGAATGAAGTGCATGCGGATTTTACCAGATACGTGAGCCAAAACAGTGTGGCCATTCTCAAGTTCAACTTTGAACATCGCGTTTGGCAGTGTTTCGACTATAGTACCTTCCACTTCAATTACATCGTCTTTCGCCATTCAAGTGTTCTCCCTTCTTCAAATCAGTAACTTGCTTTCTGACAAATTTCAAAAGAAGTTTGTCACACGCCCTGTTTCGTTTATACTGTTCTGAACTTCCGGAGATACGCAATCATAAAGGGTTAAATGATTGATATTTTTTTCTCAGGAGAATGAAATGTACGCTTTTCTCCGTCTGTTGTTAGTACAATGATGATGGGTAACAATTCCAATGACAACAGCAAGATGAATTCGGTCCTGCCAATGTTCATCCAAACTTTCTGCCCTATCAAGCCTGAAAAAAACACATGTCCTCGGAATTATTTTCATCACCTAGACTCTCGTCAGTATATCAAAACCCGTTTCCGTAATCGCAATTGTATGTTCAAAATGAGCACACTTTTTCCCATCTACCGTTACAACCGTCCAGTTATCAGCCAATGTTTTCACGTAGCGGCTGCCAGCGTTCACCATAGGTTCAATAGCGAGAACCATGCCAGGTTTAAGCCGTGGTCCTTTGTTGGGCGGACCGTAATGAGGAATTTGCGGGTCCTCATGCAAGTCTTGACCAACACCATGTCCGACATACTCCCTAACAACTGAAAACTGCTCATTTTCGACATACGTTTGTATTGCGTGGGAAATATTCGACAAACGTTCACCTGGTTTTGCTTCCTGCAAGCCTTTATATAAAGACTCCTCTGTCACTTCCAGAAGTTTTTTATCAGCATCGCTGATGTTTCCTACCGGATATGTCCATGCAGAGTCACCATGATAACCATTTAATTTAGCACCGATATCAATACTGATGATGTCTCCGTCCTTTAGCACCCTGCTGCCAGGAATACCGTGAACGAGTTCTTCATTAACTGATACGCAAATGCTCCCGCGAAACCCATTATACCCCTTAAAAGATGGGATTGCACCCTGCTTCTTAATAAAACGTTCGGCAATTTGATCCAATTCTTTTGTCGAGATTCCTGGTTTAATGTGCTTTTTTAACTCTTCATGAGTTAAAGCCACGATTCGCCCTGCTTCCCGCATGATATCAAGTTCACGTGGGGTTTTACAGATAATCATTTTTTTAATCCTCCAAGAAGATCCTTCACATCTGCATAAACGTCTTGAATGTCCTGTTGGCCATTCACGTTTGCAAGATAACCTTTCTCAGAATAAAAATCGAGTAAAGGCTGAGTTTGCTTCATGTTTACCTCAAGCCGTTTAGAGACGGTTTCCTCATTATCATCTGCCCGTTGATAGAGTTCGCCTCCGTCTTTATCACAAACACCCGGCGTTTTCGGCGGATTAAAGATTAAATGATAGGTTGTGCCGCAAACACTGCAAATTCTGCGTCCAGTCAGACGTTCCATTAGAGCGTCTTTGTCGACTTCAATGTTAATGACATAATCAATCGGCTTGCCGTATTCCTCAAGAATTTCTTCAAGAGCTTCGGCTTGAGCGACTGTTCGCGGAAATCCGTCCAGAAGAAAACCTCTTTCACAATCATCTTTGCCAAGTCTTTCTTTGACAATTCCAATTGTGACTTCGTCAGGTACGAGCTCTCCCTTATCAATATAAGATTTTGCTTCGAGTCCGAGTGGTGTTTCTTCTTTCATAGCAGCACGGAACATATCTCCTGTTGAGATATGAGGAATCCCATAATCCTCAACAATTCGTTCGCCCTGTGTACCTTTACCGGCACCAGGAAGCCCCATTAAGACTAAGTTCATTCGGATTTCCCCCCGTCCTCTCTATATTAAGAGGGAATGGATAAATCCATTTCCTCTAGTTTTTCATAAATCCACGGTAGTTTCGTTTCACCAACTGGCTTTCTAGTTGTTTCATTGTCTCTAAGGCTACCCCGACAACAATTAACAAAGATGTTCCGCCAATTTGTGCACTTTGAGGCAATCCAGCGAATTGAATGAAAAAGATAGGAAGAATGGAAATCACGGCTAAGAATATAGAACCCACAAACGTAAGTCGATACAAAATGCTCGTAATTCTATCTTGAGTCATTTTCCCTGGACGAACCCCCGGGATATAGCCACCCTGTTTTTTAAGGTTATCAGCCATTTGTTCAGGATTAACCTGTACAAAAGCATAAAAGTACGTAAAGGCAATAATCAACGCAACATATATCGCCATACCCACCGGATGTGTATTGTCAAAGTAGTTTTGAATCCACTTTGTCACATCGTTTGTTCCAAAGAATGAAGCGATTGTCCGCGGCGTTATCAAAAACGCAACTGCAAAGATCACCGGAATAACCCCTGCAGGGTTTACTTTCAATGGAAGGTGAGTAGACTGTCCACCGCCAGCAGGTGAACGACCTGTGCCTTTAGCATATTGAATCGCAATTTTCCGTACGGCTTGCTGAATGAAAATAACTCCAACAATAACTGCTAAAATCGCAATCACAAGAAGTGCGATTTTCACAATATGAATAAACAACTGATCGTCGCTGCCGACAAATTGAGTCTCATATATTTGTCCAATCGTTTTTGGAATACTAGCCACAATCCCCGCGAAGATAATGATCGATATTCCGTTGCCTACTCCATGAGACGTAATTTGCTCTCCAAGCCACATTAAAAAGGCAGTTCCGCCAGTGAGCACTAAAGCAATAATAAGATATGTCGATACACCGGATTTTTCGATCAGCATACCGTTTGCCAGATTGTTGAATCCGTATGACATACCTAACGCTTGGATGAAACCAAGCACAATCGTAAAGTACCTTGTGAACTGAGCTAATTTACGGCGGCCAACTTCACCTTGCTTAGACCACTCGGTAAACTTCGGCACCACATCCATCTGAAGCAGCTGAATGATGATCGAAGCCGTGATATAAGGAGTAATTCCCATTGCGAAAATGGAAAATTGGTAAAGCGCACCGCCGCCAAATGTATTAAGGAGATCAAAAACACCCATTTGAGACTGTGCCTGTAACACTTCAGCGTTAACATAAGGCACAGGAATAAACGCACCTATGCGAAAGACGATAAGCATGAGTAAAGTGAATATGATTTTATTCCTGATATCACTCACACGCATAAAGTTGGAGATTGTTTTAAACAAGTTAGATCACCTCAGCTGTACCGCCAGCAGCTTCAACAGCTTCTTTTGCAGAAGCAGAGAATTTATTGGCTTTTACAGTTAATTTTTTCTCTAATTTACCGTTGCCAAGAATCTTTACTCCTGCATTAAGTTTGCTAATAACACCAGTCTCAAGAAGAAGTTCAGGAGTGACTTCCGTTCCTTCTGCAAAACCGTTCAATTTGTCTAGGTTGACTACAGCGTATTCCTTGCGGTTGATGTTAGTGAAACCGCGTTTAGGAAGACGTTGGAATAAAGGCATTTGTCCCCCCTCGAATCCTGGGCGTACACCACCGCCAGAACGAGCGTTTTGACCTTTGTGACCTTTACCAGCTGTTTTACCGTTGCCAGAACCAATACCACGACCTACGCGATTACGCGTTTTGCGTGAACCTTCTGAAGGTTTTAATTCATGAAGTTTCATTAGGACACCTCCTTATCCAATCAATTATTTTTATTGTTCTTTAACAGAAACTAAATGAGATACTTTATTAATCATACCGCGGATCGCAGCGTTGTCTTCGTGAACAACAGTTTGGTTTGTTTTCTTTAAACCGAGTGTTCTCACAGTAACGCGTTGATCTTCCGGACGACCGATTACACTTCGTTTGAGGGTAATTTCTAATTTAGCCATTAATGTTCCCTCCTTATCCTAACAGTTCTTCTACAGATTTTCCACGAAGCTTTGCAACGTCTTCAGCGCGCTTAAGTTCACTTAAACCTTGAAGAGTTGCACGAATCATGTTGATCGGTGTGTTAGAACCTAAAGACTTAGAAAGGATATCAGCTACACCAGCAAGCTCAAGTACCGCACGTACAGGGCCTCCAGCGATAACTCCAGTACCTTCAGAAGCAGGTTTTAACAAGATGTTACCTGCACCGAAACGTCCGATGATTTCGTGTGGAATTGTAGTTCCAACCATTGGTACTTCAATTAAATTCTTTTTCGCATCTTCAACAGCTTTGCGGATCGCTTCTGGTACTTCTTGTGCTTTACCAGTACCGAATCCTACGTGTCCGTTTTTGTCACCGACAACGACTAGAGCTGCGAAGCGGAAACGACGACCACCTTTAACAACTTTCGCTACGCGGTTAACCGTAACTAAGCGTTCTTCTAACTCTAATTTGCTTGGGTCAATACGACGCATAATCATGTGTCCCTCCTTCTTTTATTAAAATTTAAGTCCAGCTTCACGAGCAGCATCAGCCAAAGCTTTTACACGTCCATGGTATAAGTATCCGCCACGGTCAAATACTACGTCAGAAACGCCTTTTTCAGCAGCGCGTTTTGCAACTAATTCTCCAACTTTAGTAGCAGCAGAAGTATCTCCAGTGCTTTCAACATTCAAGTCTTTATCGAGAGTAGATGCACTAGCAATTGTTACACCATTTACATCATCGATGATTTGAGCGTAGATGTGCTTGTTAGAACGGAAAACGTTCAGACGCGGTCTTTCAGCAGTACCGGAAAGTTTAGCGCGAACACGAGCGTGTCTCTTAAGACGAGCAGCATTTTTGCTAGTTTTCGTAATCATCTAGGTCACTCCTTTCTTCACTTTAAGCGATCTTACTTAGCAGATTTACCTTCTTTGCGGCGAACAACTTCACCTTCGTAGCGGATTCCTTTACCTTTGTAAGGCTCTGGAGAACGGACAGCGCGAATGTTAGCAGCAATAGCTCCTACACGTTCTTTGTCTGTTCCTTTTACAACTACTTTAGTTTGAGAAGGAACTTCGATTTCGATGCCTTCTTCAGGAACGATCTCAACAGGGTGAGAGTATCCAACGTTTAAAACAAGTTTATTTCCGGATTTAGACGCACGGTAACCGACACCGACTAATTCCAAACCTCTTTCAAATCCTTTAGATACACCTTCAACCATGTTGCCAAGCAGACTGCGAGTCGTACCATGCAGCGCACGGTGCTCTTTATGATCAGAAGGACGAGCGACTGTAAGCACATTGTCCTCTACTTTAATCTCCATATCAGGGTGAAACGTACGAGTTAATTCTCCTTTTGGTCCTTTCACAGTTACAGTATTGTTATCGTTAAACGTTACTGTAACATCAGAAGGAATCTCAAGTAACTTCTTACCTACACGAGACATACCAAACACCTCCATTCATGTTAAACTTCTTACCAAACGTATGCTAGAACTTCTCCACCAGCTTGTTTTGCACGGGCTTCTTTGTCCGTTAAAACACCTTGTGATGTAGAAATAATCGCAATTCCAAGACCGTTAAGTACGCGAGGTACTTCATTAGATTTAGCATAAACACGCAAACCAGGCTTGCTGATTCTTTTAAGACCAGTGATAACGCGCTCGTTGTTTTGTCCGTATTTCAAGAAAACGCGGATGATACCTTGTTTGCTGTCTTCTACGAACTCAACGTCACGAATGAAACCTTCACGCTTTAAAATTTCAGCAATTTCTCTTTTCAATTTAGAAGCAGGAATTTCAAGCTTCTCATGACGTACCATGTTTGCATTGCGAATACGAGTTAGCATATCTGCAATTGGATCTGTCATAACCATTATATAATTACCTCCTTCCCTTTCTTGGGGATTACCAGCTGGCTTTTTTCACGCCAGGAATTTGTCCTTTATATGCAAGCTCACGGAAACAAATACGGCAAAGTTTAAATTTACGAATGACTGAATGCGGACGTCCGCAGCGTTCACAGCGTGTGTACTCTTGTACTTTAAACTTTGGTGTACGTTGTTGTTTCGCAATCATAGACTTTTTAGCCACGATTTCGCCTCCCTTTCATTGATTATTTCTGGAACGGCATACCTACTTGAGTTAATAGCTCACGAGCTTCTTCGTCAGTATTAGCAGTTGTTACGATAACGATGTCCATTCCGCGAACCTTAGTTACTTTATCGTAGTCAATTTCAGGGAAGATTAACTGTTCTTTCACACCAAGTGTGTAGTTACCGCGACCGTCGAAAGATTTTTTAGAAACCCCGCGGAAGTCACGTACACGCGGTAAAGATACAGAAATAAGTTTATCAAGGAAATCATACATGCGCTCTCCGCGAAGAGTTACTTTCGCACCGATAGGCATTCCTTCACGCAGACGGAATCCAGCAATTGATTTCTTCGCACGAGTAACGACAGGTTTTTGACCTGCGATAAACGTTAATTCTTCAACAGCACTGTCGATTGCTTTCGCGTTTTGAACAGCGTCACCAACACCCATGTTGATTACGATTTTTTCGATTTTAGGCACTTGCATGACAGAATCATAGTTGAACTTTGTCATTAAAGCAGGTGCAATTTCTTTATTGTACTTTTCTTTAAGGCGGTTCATGAGATAGACCTCCCTTCCTTTTAATACTATTTATCTAGAACTTGCCCAGATTTTTTTGCTACACGAACTTTTTTGCCATCTTCCACTTTGTATCCTACGCGAGTCACTTCACCTGTTTTAGGATCGAGCGGCATAACGTTTGATACATGAATTGGCGCCTCTTGATTAGAAATACCGCCTTGAGGGTTAGCTTGAGTTGGTTTAGAGTGCTTCTTCACCATGTTCACACCTTCAACTAAAACGCGGTCCTTTTTAGGGAAAGCAGCAAGGATTGTTCCTTGTTTGCCTTTATCTTTACCAGAGATAACCATTACTTTATCGCCTTTTTTAACATGCATCCTGATCGCACCTCCTTGACTAAGGCATTTATTTCATTAGATAACTTCTGGAGCTAGAGAAACAATTTTCATAAAGTTGTTTTCACGCAACTCACGAGCAACTGGTCCGAAGATACGAGTTCCACGTGGGCTCTTGTCGTCACGGATGATAACACATGCATTCTCATCGAAGCTGATGTATGAACCGTCGCTTCTGCGTGCTCCGCTTTTCGTGCGAACGATAACAGCTCTTACGACTTCACCTTTTTTGACAACGCCTCCTGGTGTTGCTTGTTTAACCGTGCAAACAATGACATCACCAATGTTAGCTGTTTTGCGTCCAGAACCACCGAGAACTTTAATAGTAAGCACTTCACGAGCGCCAGAGTTGTCAGCTACTTTTAAACGAGTCTCTTGTTGAATCATTATTTGTTACCTCCCTTCGGAAAAAGAATTCCGAACTTTATTAGATAATAACAGCTTCTTCGACAACTTCAACTAGACGGAAACGCTTAGTTGCAGACAATGGACGAGTTTCCATGATCTTTACGATGTCACCGATTTTAGCTTGATTATTTTCATCATGTGCTTTGAATTTTTTTGAGTATTTTACGCGTTTACCGTAAAGTGTATGTTTTTTGTATGTTTCAACAACAACAGTGATGGTTTTATCCATTTTGTCAGAAACTACACGGCCTTGGTAAACTTTGCGCTGGTTACGTTCGCTCATGCTCACGACCTCCCCTCAGTGATTATTTATTAGCAGCAATTTCTCTTTCACGAATCACAGTTTTCATGCGCGCGATAGCTTTGCGCACTTCACGAATGCGAGCAGTATTTTCAAGTTGTCCTGTCGCTAATTGAAAGCGAAGATTGAAAAGTTCTTCTTTAAGAGACTTTACTTTTTGTTCAATTTCAGCAGTGGTAAGGTCACGAATTTCATTAGCTTTCATTTGATTCACCACCAATTTCTTCACGTTTTACGAACTTCGTTTTAATTGGCAATTTGTGAGATGCAAGACGAAGCGCTTCACGAGCTACCTCTTCAGACACACCAGAAATCTCAAATAAAACTTTGCCCGGTTTTACAACAGCTACCCAACCTTCTGGAGCCCCTTTACCGGATCCCATACGTACCTCAAGTGGTTTAGCAGTGTAAGGTTTAGAAGGGAAAATTTTGATCCAAACTTTACCGCCACGTTTCATGTAACGAGTCATCGCAATACGTGCAGCTTCGATTTGACGGTTAGTGATCCAAGAAGCTTCAAGAGCTTGGATACCGAACTCACCGAAATGTACTTCAGTACCGCCTTTCGCACGACCACGCATTTTTCCGCGATGCTCTCTGCGATATTTAACGCGTTTTGGTAATAACATATTATTTTCCTCCTTCCTCAGTTTTCTTCTTAGTAGGAAGAACCTCTCCACGATAGATCCAGACTTTCACACCAAGCTTACCGTAAGTAGTGTCAGCTTCAGATGTTGCATAGTCAATGTCCGCACGTAATGTGTGCAATGGAACAGTTCCTTCACTGTAGTATTCAGAACGAGCGATATCTGCACCGCCAAGACGACCAGAAACCATTGTTTTCACACCTTGTGCTCCAGCACGCATAGTACGTTGGATTTGTTGTTTCTGCGCACGGCGGAAAGAAACACGGTTTTCTAATTGACGAGCGATGTTGTCAGCAACTAGCTGTGCATCAAGATCTGCTCTTTTGATTTCAAGAATGTTAATGTGTACACGCTTGCCAGTAAGGCTGTTAAGGGCTTTGCGAAGTGCTTCAACTTCAGAACCGCCTTTACCGATAACCATACCAGGCTTAGCTGTGTGGATCGTAATGTTAACGCGATTTGCTGCACGCTCGATTTCCACTTTAGAAACAGAAGCGTCAGAAAGGCGTTTGCTAATGTATTCACGAATTTTTAAATCTTCGTGCAGGAAGTCAGCGTAATCTTTACCAGCGTACCACTTAGATTCCCAATCACGAATGACTCCGATACGAAGACCGACTGGATTTACCTTTTGACCCACTACTTATCCCTCCTTCTTTTCTGATACAACGATTGTAATGTGGCTCGTACGTTTGTTGATTTGGCTCGCACGTCCCATAGCACGTGGGCGGAATCTTTTTAACGTAGGGCCTTCGTCAACGAATGCTTGAGAAATAACAAGGTTGTTAACATCCATTTCATAGTTATGCTCAGCATTTGCAATAGCGGATTTTAATACTTTCTCGATAATTGGAGAAGCAGCTCTTGGTGTAAGGTTCAAGATTGATACTGCCTCACCTACTTGCTTGCCTCGAATCAGGTCCATTACTAGACGTGCTTTACGAGGAGCAATTCGGACTGTTCTTGCAACAGCTTTAGCTTGCATTTAAAAGCCTCCTCTCTTAGCGTCTTGTTTTTTTGTCATCACTAGCATGGCCTTTGTACGTACGAGTTGGAGCGAATTCACCCAACTTATGCCCTACCATATCTTCAGAGATGAATACAGGCACGTGTTTACGTCCGTCATAGACTGCGATTGTGTGACCAATAAACTGTGGGAAAATAGTAGAACGACGAGACCAAGTTTTTACCACTTGTTTCTTGTCTGATTCGTTTAATTTCTCGATTTTTGTCATCAAGTGTCCATCGACAAATGGTCCTTTTTTCAAGCTGCGAGCCATTTTGGAACCTCCCTTCGTGATTGCACTACGGTCCGAAATGAACCGTAGACAACCCCGTTATTTATTTTTACGACGACGTACGATAAATTTATCAGATTTGTTCTTTTTCTTACGTGTCTTGAATCCAAGAGTTGGTTTGCCCCATGGAGACATTGGTGATTTACGTCCGATTGGCGCACGTCCTTCACCACCACCGTGTGGGTGATCGTTAGGGTTCATTACAGAACCACGAACTGTAGGGCGGATGCCTTTCCAGCGAGAACGTCCAGCTTTACCAACGTTGATAAGTTCATGCTGTTCGTTACCTACTTGACCGATAGATGCACGGCAAGCAGAGAGAATCATGCGAACTTCACCAGAGTTAAGACGTACAAGAACGTATTTACCTTCTTTACCAAGAACCTGAGCAGATGTACCAGCTGAACGTACAAGCTGTCCGCCTTTACCAGGTTTTAATTCAATGTTGTGCACAACTGTACCAACAGGAATGTTGATAAGAGGAAGTGCATTACCTACTTTGATGTCAGCTTCAGGACCTGACATGATTTCAGTACCTACTTGAATTCCTTTAGGAGCAAGAATGTAACGTTTTTCTCCGTCTGCATAGTTGATTAGAGCGATGTTAGCTGAACGGTTTGGATCGTATTCAACTGTAGCAACGCGTCCAGGTATACCATCTTTATCACGCTTGAAGTCGATAACACGGTATTGGCGTTTATGTCCGCCACCTTGGTGACGTACAGTCAATTTACCTTGGTTATTACGTCCGCCTTTTTTGTGAAGGGGAGCAAGCAAGGATTTTTCCGGCTTGTCAGTCGTGATTTCAGCAAAATCTGAAGTTGTCATGCCACGACGTCCATTAGAGGTCGGTTTATACTTTTTAATCGCCATTTTGAATTTCCCTCCTTCTTTTTACAGATAATTAAGCTTCAAAAATTTCGATTTCTTTGCTGTCTGCAGTAAGTTTTACGATCGCTTTTCTGCGACGGCTAGTCATACCAGTGTAGCGTCCGACACGTTTTGATTTACCTTTGTAGTTCATGATGTTGACTTTATCAACTTTCACTCCAAAGATGCTTTCAACCGCGTCTTTCACTTCTGTTTTGTTAGCTCTTACATCAACTTCAAACGTATATTTCTTTTCAGCCATTAAATCAGCAGAACGTTCAGTAATGACGGGGCGCTTTAGAACATCACGAGGATCTTTCATTATGCAAGCACCTCCTCTACTTTTTCAACCGCTGCTTTTGTAATCAGAAGCTTCTCGTGGTTGACAACGTCTAAAACGTTGATTCCGTTAGCTTCAACAACAGTAACTCCTGGAATGTTGCGAGCAGATAAAGCGACTGCTTCGTTAGCATCCGCAGTTACGATTAAAGCTTTTTTCTCAACAGATAATCCTTTAAGGACAGCTGCCATTTCTTTTGTTTTAGCCGTATCAAGAGTAAGATCTTCAAGTACGATGATGTTGTTGTCGATCACTTTAGAAGACAATACTGATTTGATTGCCAAGCGGCGAACTTTTTTAGGTAATTTGTAAGAATAGCTGCGTGGTGTTGGGCCGAATACGACACCACCTCCGCGCCATTGCGGTGAACGGATGGAACCTTGACGGGCACGTCCAGTACCTTTTTGACGCCATGGTTTACGACCTCCGCCGCGTACTTCAGAACGATTTTTTACTTTGTGAGATCCTTGACGTAAGGAAGCTCTTTGCATAAGAATAGCGTCGAATACAACACTCTCATTTGGCTCGATACCAAATACAGAAGCGTTTAATTCGATGTCACCAGCAGTAGAACCGTTTTGGTTGTATAATGCTACTTTTGGCATGATCAATTTCCTCCTTTCCTAAGAGAGTTATTTAGATTTAACAGCACTTTTAACAGTGATTAAAGTTTTCTTCGGACCAGGTACGTTACCTTTGATCAAAAGAAGATTGCGCTCTGCATCAACTTTAACGATTTCAAGGTTTTGAACAGTGATTTGATCTCCGCCCATACGTCCAGGTAATAATTTGCCTTTGAATACACGGTTAGGATCTACAGGTCCCATTGAACCAGGACGACGGTGGTAGCGTGAACCGTGAGACATAGGTCCGCGAGATTGTCCGTGGCGCTTGATCGCACCTTGGAAACCTTTACCTTTAGATACTCCTGTTACATCTACGATTTCTCCAGCAGAGAAAATTTCAACCTTGACTTCCTGACCAACTTCATACGCATCCATTTCCACTCCGCGTAATTCTTTAACGAAGCGCTTAGGAGCAGTTTCCGCTTTTGCAACGTGTCCTTTTTCTGGTTTGTTAGAAAGCTTTTCACGTTTGTCGTCAAAACCAAGCTGGATAGCCTCGTAGCCATCGTTTTCAGCTGATTTCTTTTGAAGAACAACGTTTGGAGCAGCTTCAATAACAGTTACCGGAATAAGATCACCGTTTTCTGCGAATACTTGCGTCATACCAATTTTTCTTCCTAAGATTCCTTTGGTCATTCGTCACACCTCCTATTAAGATCATTCTATATTTTAGAATTAAAGTTTAATTTCGATATCGACACCAGATGGTAAATCTAATCGCATAAGAGCATCAACAGTTTGTGGTGTTGGGTTCACAATGTCGATTAGACGTTTATGTGTACGCATTTCAAATTGCTCACGAGAATCTTTGTATTTGTGCACCGCACGAAGGATTGTGTAAACTGATTTTTCAGTTGGCAACGGGATCGGACCAGATACGCTGGCACCAGAACGTTTTGCCGTTTCAACAATCTTCTCTGCAGATTGATCAAGGATTCTATGATCATATGCTTTCAAACGAATACGAATTTTTTGTTTTGCCATTATTTTCCCTCCTTTTCGCCTACATCACGTTAGACAGTTCTCCGTGAGAAAAACCTGAACACCTTGCCATGGCAAAGCGGCCGGGTGTGTCAGCAACCTCTCACTTCATCGCAGTCAAAGACCAACATACACCATTATACAGAAAATAGACGTATGTTGCAAGACTTATTTATGATATGCATGATTTGCACACTTTTTTTATTATACAGGTGTTTTTCTTATTTATCAAGGACCTATCATAAGTGGTACAGCGCGTGGCGCCTCAGTGTACTCGCAAATAGAAATGGCTCTTCGATGTGCGGGGTATGCGCGGAATTCTCAAATTGAATCCATCGCTTTTCAGGTGCCTCAAGCCGTTGGTAATACTGTTTCGATATTTCAGCAGGAACAATTAGATCATGTCTCCCCGAAATAAAAAAACACGGCAATTTAATAGAAGGAATTGATGTGAATCCATTAAAACGGTACATCTCACCGGTTAAATGTTTTTTACTGAAACGCAGCCCATTGAGGAATTTGTGCATGTTTTTTACACCATACTCTTTGCCAGTAAGCATTTGAAAAAATAGTGCAAGGGACTGACGACGTTGGTGAGTGAATCCTCCCCTGCTCATCTCGACACAAAACCGATAGATATGATGATAGATATCCTTATCCCAAGGTGGAGCGCCAATAAAACGTATGGCCTTGGATACTATACCGGCACTCCTCACATCAGACATTTCTCGAATAAATTGATAAGCAGCTGATTCTTCATTGTGAGGGTTAACAACCTGACTGATTCCATAATAGGCGTAAAACAAATCCGGACGCTGCTGCAGTACATGAAGAGCTAGCAGTGATCCCCACGAATGGCCCGCAAGATATAGTTTTGTTCTTGAAAAACGTTTTAGAACCCATTGGACCACTTGAATTGAGTCACTAATGAAATGACTGATTGTCATGGAGTTCTGAGGAATTCGTTTTGAATAAGAAAGCCCGGCTCCTCTTTGATCCCAATGTACGACTGTAAAATGCTTTTCCAGCTCTTTTTGATAATGCCTAACATATCCGATTTGAGGAGTACCCGGTCCGCCATGTAAAAAAAGCAGCAATGGATTATTTATATCAGCCCCACTAATCATCAGCATTTGCTTCGTTTTATCAATGCTCAGTTCTTTCATGATCGCGATTGATTTCTTTTCAGGAATCATAAAAATTAGCCCCTCGAATATGATAGATCCTATTATACAAGAAAAAGATGACTAAACAAAAAACGAGACCCGCAGGGGGTCCCGTTTTTAATCATACGCTTACTCAGTGATTGTAGAAACAACGCCTGAACCAACAGTACGTCCGCCTTCACGAATAGAGAAACGAGTTCCTTCTTCGATAGCGATTGTAGAGATAAGTTCAACGATCATTTCTGTGTTGTCTCCAGGCATAACCATTTCTACGCCTTCTGGAAGTTGGATGATACCAGTTACGTCAGTTGTACGGAAGTAGAACTGAGGACGGTAGTTAGAGAAGAATGGAGTATGACGTCCACCCTCTTCTTTAGAAAGAACGTAAACTTCAGCTTTGAATTTGCTGTGTGGAGTGATTGTACCTGGTTTAGCAAGTACTTGACCACGTTGGATATCTTCACGAGCTACACCACGAAGAAGGGCTCCAATGTTGTCTCCAGCTTCAGCGTAATCAAGAAGCTTACGGAACATTTCAACACCTGTAACAGTTGTTTTCTTGTTTTCTTCTTGAAGACCGATGATTTCTACTTCGTCACCGACTTTAACTTGTCCGCGCTCAACACGTCCAGTAGCAACTGTACCACGACCAGTGATTGAGAATACGTCCTCAACTGGCATCATGAATGGTTTTTCAGTGTCACGCTCTGGAGTTGGGATGTACTCATCAACCGCATCCATAAGTTCGAAGATTTTCGCTTCGTAATCAGCGTCACCTTCAAGTGCTTTAAGAGCAGAACCTTTGATTACTGGTACATCATCACCAGGGAAGTCGTATTCGCTAAGAAGATCGCGAACTTCCATTTCAACTAGTTCAAGAAGCTCTTCGTCGTCTACCATGTCACATTTGTTTAAGAATACAACGATGTATGGTACACCAACGTTTTTAGAAAGAAGGATGTGCTCACGAGTTTGTGGCATTGGGCCATCAGCAGCAGATACTACAAGGATAGCTCCGTCCATTTGCGCAGCACCAGTGATCATGTTTTTAACATAGTCAGCGTGTCCTGGGCAGTCAACGTGTGCATAGTGACGAGTTTCAGTTTCGTACTCTACGTGTGCAGTAGAGATTGTGATTCCGCGCTCGCGCTCTTCTGGTGCACCATCAATTTGATCGTACGCCATAGCTGTACCTTTACCAGATTTCTTATGAAGTACTGTTGTGATAGCAGCAGTTAATGTTGTTTTACCATGGTCAACGTGTCCAATTGTACCAATATTGGCATGTGATTTGGAACGGTCGAATTTTTCTTTAGCCATTCTAAAATCCTCCTTAAGAGCTTTTAATTAGTAATGTATAGTGTGATAGGAAGTGAAAGAAAGCTTTCACTTCCTCATCTTACAATAGTAGTTATACTTGAGTTAAGAGGCAAAATCAATTATTCGCCTTTATTTTTTTTGATAATTTCTTCAGCAATGCTCTTCGGCACTTCTTCGTAGTGATCCATGAACATAGTGAACGTACCGCGACCTTGCGTATTAGAACGAAGTGCAGTAGCGTAACCGAACATTTCAGCAAGAGGAACCATCGCGCGAACAACTTGTGCGTTACCGCGAGCTTCCATACCTTCTACGCGTCCGCGACGAGAAGTAACATCACCCATGATGTCTCCCATGTATTCTTCTGGAATAACAACTTCAACTTTCATAATTGGTTCAAGAAGAACAGGGTTACATTTGCTGACTGCATTTTTCAATGCCATTGAAGCAGCGACTTTAAACGCCATTTCGTTTGAGTCAACATCATGGTAAGAACCATCAAAAAGTTTTGCCTTGATGTCAATTAGAGGGAAACCTGCTAAGACACCATTTTCAAGAGAGTCTTCAAGACCTGCTTGTACGGCTGGGATGTATTCACGAGGAACAACACCACCGACGATTGCGTTTTCGAATTCAAATCCAGCGCCTTCTTCGTTTGGTTCGAATTCAATCCAAACGTGTCCGAACTGACCGCGTCCACCAGATTGACGTACGAATTTACCTTCAACTTTTGCACCTGAACGGAATGTTTCACGGTACGCAACTTGAGGAGCACCTACGTTAGCTTCTACTTTGAATTCACGCTTCATACGGTCAACAATGATATCAAGGTGAAGTTCACCCATACCAGAGATGATCGTCTGACCAGTTTCCGGATTTGTTTGAGTACGGAATGTAGGATCTTCTTCAGCAAGTTTCGCTAAAGCGATACCCATTTTATCTTGGTCAGCTTTTGATTTAGGCTCAATCGCAACATCGATAACCGGCTCTGGGAATTCCATTGATTCAAGGATTACAAGATCCTTTTCGTCACATAGAGTATCTCCAGTAGATGTATCTTTTAGACCTACAGCTGCTGCAATATCTCCTGCGTAAACAGTAGCGATCTCTTCACGGCTGTTGGCATGCATTTGCAGGATACGTCCGACACGCTCACGCTTGCCTTTTGTTGAGTTTTTCACGTATGAACCGGAATCGAGCGTTCCAGAGTACACACGGAAGAACGTCAGCTTACCAACATAAGGGTCAGTCATTACTTTAAATGCAAGTGCAGAGAATGGTTCTTCATCAGAAGAATGACGAACAATCTCTTCATCCGTATCCGGACGTACACCTTTGATTGCAGCAACATCAGTTGGTGCAGGAAGGTAGTCAAGAACTGCATCAAGTACAAGCTGAACACCTTTGTTTTTGAAAGCAGAACCGACAAGTACTGGGTAGAATTCAACATTCAAAGTACCTTTACGGATTGCAGCTTTCAGCTCGTCGATTGTGATTTCTTCACCTTCGAGGTACTTTTCCATAAGCTCTTCATCAAGCTCAGCGACAGCTTCAATTAAGCTGTTGCGATGCTCTTCAGCTTGTTCTTTGTACTCTTCAGGGATTTCTTTCGCATCAGAACGAGTTCCAAGATCATCTTCGTAGAAATACGCAACGTTTTCTACAAGGTCGATGATACCTTCGAAGTTGTCTTCAGCACCGATTGGCAATTGGATTGCATGGGCGTTAGCTTGAAGACGGTCTCTTAAAGTGCCTACAGAGTAAAGGAAGTCTGCGCCGATTTTGTCCATTTTGTTGACAAATACGACACGCGGTACTCCGTAAGTTGTTGCTTGGCGCCATACTGTTTCTGTTTGAGGCTCAACGCCTGATTGTGCATCAAGCACGGCAACCGCACCATCAAGTACACGAAGAGAACGTTCAACTTCAACTGTGAAGTCTACGTGTCCTGGAGTATCGATGATGTTTACGCGGTATCCTTTCCACTGTGCAGTTGTCGCAGCGGATGTGATTGTGATACCGCGTTCTTGTTCCTGCTCCATCCAGTCCATTTGGGAAGCTCCTTCATGAGTTTCGCCAATTTTGTGGATACGGCCTGTGTAGAACAAGATACGTTCTGTAGTAGTCGTTTTACCGGCATCAATGTGAGCCATGATCCCGATATTACGAGTTTTATCTAAGGAGAACTCTCTTGCCATTGGGTAATTTCTCCTTCCTTATTAGGAAATTGTGTTTTTAGTATATAAATCCTACCAGCGATAGTGAGCAAATGCTTTGTTTGCTTCAGCCATCTTATGAGTATCTTCGCGTTTCTTAACAGCAGCACCAGTATTGTTAGCTGCGTCAAGGATTTCGTTAGCCAAACGCTCTTCCATCGTTTTTTCTCCACGAAGACGAGCATAGTTTACTAACCAGCGAAGTCCGAGAGTAGTACGACGTTCAGGACGAACTTCTACAGGAACTTGGTAGTTTGCACCACCCACACGGCGTGCTTTAACTTCAAGTACAGGCATGATGTTTTTCAATGCTTGTTCAAAAACCTCCATTGCATCATTGCCAGTACGTTCTTTAATGATATCGAATGACTTGTATAGGATTGTTTGAGACTTACCTTTTTTACCATCGATCATCATTTTGTTGATTAGACGTGATACAAGCTTAGAATTATAAAGCGGATCAGGTAAAACATCTCTTTTTGCTACAGGACCTTTACGTGGCATCTGAATATCCTCCCTTCATTAATTTTACGTTTTTATGTTTATTATTTTGCTTTAGGGCGTTTAGTTCCGTATTTAGAACGGCCTTGCGCACGGTTTTCTACTCCAGCAGTGTCAAGCGCACCACGAACGATGTGGTAACGTACCCCTGGTAAGTCTTTTACACGTCCGCCACGGATGAGTACAACGCTGTGCTCTTGCAGGTTGTGACCGATACCAGGAATGTAAGCCGTAACCTCGATTCCGTTAGTCAAACGAACACGAGCATATTTACGAAGTGCTGAGTTCGGTTTTTTCGGTGTCATTGTACCAACACGAGTACATACCCCGCGTTTTTGTGGAGAAGATACGTTAGTGTGCTCTTTTTTAAAGCTGTTGTATCCTTTGTTAAGTGCAGGAGACTTTGAGTTTTCTACTTTACTCACGCGTCCTTTGCGAATTAGCTGATTAATTGTAGGCATTATTTTTTCCTCCCTTCATTACGTTTTATAACCCACATACCCAGGTGGTTCATTAAAAGGCAAAAAACAATGTCTTTACACAAGATGAAATCTTATGCAAAAACAAAAGTACGCTATAAAATAATGGCAACAGCGGCTGCTCCTACTTCAATTCCGCAGGCTTTGCCGAGCTTTTTCATGGATTCAACCATTAAGACAGAGATACCTTGATCTTCCGCAAGTGAAACAACACTTGTCGTGAGCACTGGATCTGCATCTTTTGCAACGACTACTTCCTTTACTGAACCTCGTTTTAGAGCTTTCACTGTTTGCTTCGTACCAATAATAATTGATTTGGCCTGTGATACTTTATCATAAGACATGAACATATCCTCCAAAGTAACAGGTTTATTTCGAGCACCTTGGTTATATTATCATTCTAGGAGACGATTGTCAACATGGTATGACATTTTTTAGTTTCGTTCTTCTCATAGCGTAATATTTTATTAAATATATCTGCTGAAAGACTGTTTTGACAGTCTTTCAGCAGCTTAAATCAGTTATTCAACCGGAACCATGTCATCAGTCGGCTGAACATTTGAAACTGGTTTTACTTTACGGTATTTCATCATACCAGTACCAGCCGGAACAAGCTTACCGATGATTACATTCTCTTTCAAGCCGAGAAGCTCATCACGCTTACCTTTGATCGCTGCATCTGTAAGAACACGTGTTGTTTCCTGGAAGGAGGCAGCAGATAAGAATGAATCAGTTTCAAGAGAAGCTTTTGTAATACCGAGTAAGACAGGACGGCCTGTAGCAGGACGATTGCCTTCAAGCAGTACCTTTTTGTTCGCTTCAGTAAATTGGTGAATATCAAGCAATGTACCTGGAAGCACATCAGTGTCACCGGCGTCAATCACGCGGACTTTGCGAAGCATCTGGCGAACCATAACTTCTACGTGTTTATCACCGATTTCAACACCCTGCATACGGTAAACCTTTTGAACCTCATGGAGAAGATACTCTTGAACAGTCGTCAGGTCAGTCACTTTCAGAAGCTCTTTCGGATCGATTGAACCCTCTGTCAGCACTTGGCCTCGAGTAATTTTGTCTCCTTCCGCTACTTTCAAGCGGGAGTTATAAGGTGCCGTATATGAACGTGTTTCCACTGCGCCTTGAACCACAATTTCCTGTTGTTTATCACGAACTTCATTGATCTCAACGACTGTACCGTCGATTTCTGTAATTGTTGCCTGACCTTTCGGATTACGCGCTTCGAATAGCTCTTGGATACGCGGAAGACCCTGTGTGATATCGTCTCCGGCAACCCCGCCTGTATGGAATGTACGCATTGTTAACTGTGTACCAGGCTCACCGATTGATTGGGCAGCAATGATACCGACAGCCTCACCGACTTCAACATCAGAGCCAGTTGCAAGATTTCGGCCATAGCATCGTTTACATACACCATGAGGCGTATTGCATGTGAAGGCAGAACGGATCCACACTTCTTCAATGCCGGCTTCTACAATCTCTAATGCTTTATCTTCATCGATCAGTTCGTTTTCATTGATAAGTACTTCACCTGTTTCAGGGTGCTTTACTTGTTTTCGTGCAAAACGGCCGATTAAGCGTTCTTCTAAGCGCTCAATTGTTTCAGTTCCTTCTTTAAGGGGCTGAGCGAGGATGCCTCGGTCAGTTCCACAATCCGTTTCACGGATGATAACATCCTGTGCAACGTCAACGAGTCGACGTGTAAGGTAACCTGAGTCAGCGGTTTTAAGTGCGGTATCGGCCAGACCTTTACGCGCACCGTGAGTGGAGATAAAGTACTCCAATACCGTCAGACCTTCACGGAAACTTGATTTGATCGGCAACTCAATGATACGTCCAGCCGGGTTGGCCATCAGACCGCGCATTCCGGCAAGCTGTGTAAAGTTAGACGCGTTACCACGGGCACCAGAGTCACTCATCATGTAGATCGGGTTAAGCTCATCCAGTGATTGCATCAGTTTGCCCTGGATAACGTCTTTCGCAGCACTCCAGATAGAAATAACTCTCTCATAGCGTTCTTCTTCAGTGATTAGACCACGTCGGAATTGCTTCAAGACGTTATCAACTTTGCCTTGTGCTTCTTCAAGAATTTCTTGCTTATCATCGAGAACGACGATGTCAGAAACCCCAACTGTAATACCAGCTTTTGTAGAGTATCTAAAGCCTAGGTTTTTCATGCGGTCAAGCATTTTAGACGTTTCCGTGATATGGAATCGTTTAAAGATTTCCGCGATGATTTTACCGAGAATACCTTTTTTAAACGGTGCATTGATTGGCTGCTCTGCAATGGCAGCTTTAACATCGGCACCTTTTTCTAAGAAGAAACGGTCAGGTGTTTTTTCTTCAATGTTGCTCTTCGTCGGTTCATTCATGTAAGGGAATGATTCCGGAAGAATTTCATTGAAGACAAGCTTACCGACAGTTGTAATTAACAATTTTGAGCGCTGTTCTTCTGTAAATGTCACATTCTTAAGGGAGTTGGCTGCAACAGCTACTCTCGTATGAAGGTGTACATATCCATTTTGATAAGCGAGCAGCGCCTCGTCTGTATTTTTGAAAACCATACCTTCACCGACAGCACCGGCACGCTCAAGTGTCAGGTAATAGTTACCCAGTACCATATCCTGAGACGGTGTTACAACCGGTTTACCATCTTTAGGGTTCAAGATGTTCTGAGCGGCAAGCATCAAGATGCGTGCTTCAGCTTGAGCTTCTGCAGATAATGGTACGTGAACCGCCATTTGGTCACCATCAAAGTCAGCGTTATAAGCTGTACATACGAGCGGATGAAGACGGATCGCGCGTCCTTCAACAAGTGTTGGTTCAAACGCTTGGATACCTAATCTGTGAAGCGTAGGGGCACGGTTCAGAAGTACCGGATGCTCCTTGATAACTGACTCTAGCACATCCCACACTTCAGGCTGTACACGCTCAATTTTGCGTTTCGCACTCTTAATGTTGTGAGCAAGACCTTTTTCAACAAGCTCTTTCATAACGAAAGGTTTGAAAAGTTCAAGCGCCATTTCCTTCGGTAATCCGCATTGGTACATTTTCAAATGAGGGCCAACAACGATTACAGAACGTCCAGAGTAATCGACACGTTTACCAAGAAGGTTTTGACGGAAACGGCCTTGCTTCCCTTTCAGCATGTGAGAAAGAGATTTTAACGGCCTGTTACCAGGACCTGTCACAGGACGTCCGCGGCGGCCGTTGTCAATTAAGGCATCGACAGCCTCTTGAAGCATACGCTTCTCATTTTGAACAATAATGCTAGGCGCACCAAGGTCCAAAAGGCGTTTCAAACGATTGTTACGGTTGATGACACGACGATAAAGATCGTTCAAATCAGAAGTCGCAAAACGTCCGCCATCAAGCTGAACCATCGGTCTAAGCTCAGGAGGGATAACAGGAAGCACATCAAGGATCATCCAAGAAGGCTTGTTACCTGAGTTACGGAAGGCTTCTAAAACTTCAAGGCGCTTGATCGCACGAGTACGGCGTTGTCCTTGTGATGTTTTTAGCTCTTCTTTTAACATATCTACTTCTTTTACAAGATCAATATCTTGAAGAAGTTTATGAATCGCCTCTGCACCCATAGACGCTTGGAATTTATTACCGTATTTATCGAGATAAGCACGGTATTCTTTCTCAGACAGAAGCTGTTTCTTTTCAAGCGGTGTGTTTGCCGGGTCAGTTACAACGTAAGAAGCAAAGTAAATGACTTCTTCTAAAGCACGAGGTGACATATCCAGCACAAGACCCATACGGCTTGGAATACCTTTGAAATACCAAATGTGGGAAACTGGGGCAGCCAGTTCAATGTGCCCCATTCTCTCACGACGGACTTTAGCCCGTGTTACTTCGACTCCGCAGCGGTCACAAACTACGCCTTTATAACGAACTCGCTTGTACTTCCCGCAATGACATTCCCAGTCTTTAGTCGGTCCGAAAATGCGTTCGCAGAATAGACCGTCCTTTTCAGGTTTTAACGTACGATAGTTTATCGTTTCAGGCTTTTTCACTTCACCAAAAGACCATGAACGGATTTTATCCGGTGAAGCAAGACCGATGTTCATATACTCAAAATTGTTCACATCTAGCAAGGGGCCTACCTCCCTTTTTATCTTCGGATTAACCGATGTCACTTGCCTTTATAACTAGAGATTATTCTTTTGTTACTACATCTCGTTCAACGTCTGCTGATGCTGTTTCCTCCGGCTCTTCATCACCTGATAATGCCAGGCCGTCAGCTTGTTTCGCATCTTCTTCGTCTTCTAAATCTCTCATTTCTATTTCTTCTTCATCACCGGAAAGGATTTTCACATCCATACCTAAGCTTTGAAGTTCTTTGATTAATACTTTGAATGATTCCGGAACACCTGGTTCAGGAACGTTGTCGCCTTTAACGATGGCTTCGTATGTTTTCACACGTCCGACCACGTCATCAGACTTAACAGTCAGAATCTCTTGAAGAGTGTAAGCCGCACCGTAAGCTTCAAGTGCCCAAACCTCCATCTCACCAAAACGCTGTCCGCCAAATTGCGCTTTACCGCCGAGAGGCTGCTGCGTAACAAGTGAGTAAGGACCTGTAGAACGCGCATGAAGTTTATCATCAACCATGTGGGCCAGTTTAATCATATACATGATACCGACAGACACACGGTTATCAAACGGCTCTCCGCTACGCCCATCGTAAAGAACGGTTTTGGCGTCGCGAGACATACCGGCTTCTTCAAGTGTTTCCCAAACATCCTCTTCACGCGCACCGTCAAATACCGGTGACGCAATGTGGATGCCGAGATAACGAGCGGCCATCCCCATGTGAAGCTCCAGTACCTGCCCGATGTTCATACGTGATGGTACGCCCAGCGGGTTAAGCATGATATCAATTGGTGTACCGTCAGGAAGGTAAGGCATATCCTCTTCAGGAAGAATCTTAGAGATAACACCTTTGTTACCGTGACGACCGGCCATTTTATCCCCTTCAGAAATCTTACGTTTCTGAACGATATACACACGTACCAATTGGTTAACGCCTGGAGGAAGTTCATCTCCGTCTTCACGGTTGAAGACTTTAACGTCGTGGATAATTCCGCCGCCGCCGTGAGGCACACGAAGAGAAGTATCACGAACCTCGCGGGCCTTTTCACCAAAGATGGCGTGAAGCAGGCGTTCTTCAGCAGTCAGTTCTGTTACACCTTTAGGCGTTACTTTACCAACAAGAAGATCTCCGTCTTTCACTTCTGCCCCAATACGAATGATTCCGCGGTCATCAAGATTGCGAAGCGCATCTTCACCGACGTTTGGAATATCGCGAGTGATTTCTTCAGGTCCAAGTTTCGTATCGCGTGCTTCTGATTCATATTCTTCAATGTGGATAGATGTATAAACATCATCCTTCACAAGGCGTTCACTCATGATGATGGCATCCTCATAGTTGTAACCATCCCATGTCATGAAGCCGACCATTACGTTACGGCCAAGCGCAAGTTCACCAAGCTCCATAGAAGGACCGTCAGCAAGGATTTCTCCTTTTACCACTTCATCGCCGACACTTACGATCGGGCGCTGGTTGTAGCAAGTACCTTGGTTGGAGCGGACAAATTTCAGCATGCTGTATTTATCCAGGTTTCCTTTTACCTTTTGACCGTCTACTTCTTCATAACGGCGAACCCAAACGTTTTTCGCTTCTACGCGTTCAACGATACCAGGGTGTTTACAAATAACAGCGGCCCCAGAGTCTTTACCTGATACGTATTCCATACCAGTTCCAACGAATGGCGCTTCCGGCTGCATCAAAGGCACAGCCTGACGCTGCATGTTCGCTCCCATTAGGGCACGGTTGGAGTCATCGTTTTCCAGGAACGGGATACATGCTGTCGCAGCAGAAACAACCTGTTTAGGTGATACATCCATGTAGTCCACACGGTTTCTGGAAACAACGGTGTTTTCCCCTCGGAAACGGGCTACGATGCTGTCATCAATAAATGAGCCATCGTCATCAAGACGAGCGTTCGCTTGAGCGACAACATAGTTATCCTCTTCATCAGCAGTTAAGTAATCGATTCTGCCCGTTACCTTCCCTGTTTCAGGGTCAACACGGCGATATGGTGTTTCGATAAAGCCAAAACGGTTTACTTTTGCATAAGATGAAAGTGAGTTGATCAAACCGATGTTCGGACCCTCAGGCGTTTCGATCGGACACATACGGCCATAGTGGGAGTAGTGAACGTCACGCACTTCCATTCCGGCACGCTCACGTGTCAATCCGCCCGGTCCTAATGCTGACAGACGGCGCTTATGCGTTAATTCAGCTAGCGGGTTCGTCTGGTCCATGAATTGAGAAAGCTGAGAGCTTCCAAAGAACTCTTTAATGGACGCAATAACAGGACGAATATTGATCAGCTGCTGAGGTGTAATTGTATTCGTATCTTGAATTGACATTCTCTCACGAACCACACGCTCCATACGGCTTAAACCGATACGGAATTGGTTCTGGAGAAGCTCACCTACAGAACGTAAACGGCGGTTCCCAAGATGATCGATATCATCTGTGTCGCCTACCCCGTGCAGCAGGTTGAAGAAGTAGCTGATAGAAGAAATAATATCAGCAGGCGTAATGTTTTTAATCTCTTCTTCGGTGTAAGCATTTCCGATTACATTAATAACCTGTTCTCCTTCTTGATCAGTCGGAGCAAAGATTTTAATCGATTGAAGAGTTACTTCATCTTCAACAACGCCGCCATTCGGATACAGCTTTCTGAAACCGATTCCGTTTTCTAAGTATGGCAGTACTTTATCAAGTGTTCTTCTATCAAGGATCTGGCCTTTTTCAGCCAGGATTTCTCCTGTTTCAGGATCAACAAGCGTTTCTGCAAGTCTCTGATTAAAGAGGCGATTCTTGATATGAAGTTTTTTATTAATTTTATAGCGTCCTACATTGGCAAGATCGTATCGTTTCGGATCAAAGAAACGAGAATCAAGCAAGCTTTTCGCATTTTCTACTGTAGGCGGCTCTCCAGGACGGAGACGTTCGTAAATTTCAAGCAACGCTTTGTCGCTATTTTCTGTGTTATCTTTATCAAGCGTATTTCGCAGATATTCATTTTCTCCTACGAGATCAAGAATCTCTTGATCGGAACCGAAGCCGAGAGCACGCAAAAGAACCGTAACCGGCAACTTACGTGTGCGATCAATGCGGACATAAACAACATCTTTCGCATCAGTTTCGTATTCTAACCATGCGCCACGGTTTGGAATGACAGTTGCGGTAAAACCTTTTTTACCGTTTTTGTCTACTTTACCACTGAAATATACACTTGGAGACCGAACAAGCTGAGAAACGATTACGCGTTCCGCACCATTAATGATAAAAGTACCTGTATCTGTCATAATCGGGAAATCACCCATGAAGACATCTTGGTCTTTTACCTCTCCAGTTTCTTTGTTAATTAAACGAACCTTCACTCTTAGCGGAGCTGAGTAAGTCACATCACGTTCTTTTGATTCCTCTACAGGATATTTAGGATCGCCTAAACTATAATCAATGAACTCAAGAGAGAGGTTACCAGTGAAATCCTCAATTGGCGATATGTCTTGAAACATCTCTCTAAGACCCTCATCAAGAAACCACTGATAAGAAGAGGTTTGAATTTCAATGAGATTTGGTAATTCTAACACTTCGCTAATGCGAGCATAGCTTCTGCGCTGGCGGTGTCGTCCATACTGAACTAGTTGACCTGTCAACTGATTCACCCCTCAAATCATGCGTATTATATGTGTAATAAGCATTTCTTTCAAAGAAAGAAAATACTTTTACAAGACAAAAGAAAAAAGGGTTTCTAATTAAGAAAACCACATCCAAAAACAAATACCGATTTTATTAGCATTTCCATACTTGTATAATTTATACATAGATATTGACAATAGATCATATCAAGCAAAATATATACATTGGCATTTTATAATATTAACATAGCTAAAATACCGAGTCAAACTTTTTTTGCTTTTATGATATAATAGCCTTTCTTTTTTTGAACGACAGAAACTTCATCGAACAGTTCCTCGAGCTTTTCAATGGCAGAAGGCGCGCCTTGTTTTTTCTGTATGACGATCCACAACTCACCTGAAGTTTTTAAGTGTTCAGCGCTTTTCTCAAAGATAGCATGGACAACTTTTTTTCCGGCTCGGATTGGGGGATTTGTAAGAATAGAAGCAAATGTTTGAGCAGAATCAACGTTCGAAAACAAATCACTCTGATAAATCTTAACGTTTGTTATTCCGTTTTGTTCCGCATTTTCATTTGATAACTCTACGGCTCTCTCATTAACATCAATCATGTGGATGGTCCGGTCTTTAAAGGCGCTGGCTATCGATAAACCAATCGGGCCATATCCACAGCCAACATCCAGAATGCCGCCCTCAACTTCAGGCTCTTCAAAAGAATCAATCAGCAGACGGGAGCCGAAATCAACTTCCTTTTTAGAAAAAACCCCGCTGTCGCTGGTAAACGTGAAATCTTTATTACGAAGCCTAAAAGACCAGGTTTGCTTGTTGCTTTTCACTGAAGGTTTATCTGAATAATAGTGCTCACTCATTATTAGAACCTCCCTTTGTTATGGCATAAAGAATGGCAAAGAAAAAGCCCGCCTCATAAAAGCGAGCTCCCTCTACAGGTAAGTGAAGATTACTTAACTTCTACAGAAGCGCCAACTTCTTCAAGTTTAGCTTTAAGCTCTTCAGCTTCTTCTTTAGCAATACCTTCTTTAAGTGGTTTTGGAGTGTTGTCAACAAGTTCTTTAGCTTCTTTCAAGCCAAGACCAGTGATTTCACGTACAACTTTGATAACTTTGATTTTTTGAGATCCTGCACCAGCAAGGATAAGGTCGAATTCGCTTTGCTCTTCAGCAGCTCCGCCAGCAGCAGCTCCGCCAGCTACAGCTACAGGAGCAGCAGCAGTTACGCCAAATTCTTCTTCGATTGCTTTTACTAGGTCGTTCAATTCAAGTACAGTCGCTTCTTTAACGGAAGCAATGATTTCTTCGATATTTAAAGCCATTTGTAATTCCTCCATTTTGTTTTAATTTATGAAAAACTGATTAGATTAAGCGCCTTGTTCTTCTTTTTGTTCTGCCACAGCTTTTGCAGCAAGAGCAAAGTTGCGAACTGGAGCTTGAAGTACGCTAAGCAACATAGAAAGCAAGCCATCGCGTGATGGAAGTTCAGCAAGAGCTTTCACTTCTTCAACAGTAGAGACTTTACCTTCGATAACGCCAGCTTTGATTTCAAGAGCTTCGTGGTTTTTAGCGAACTCATTAAGAACTTTAGCCGGAGCGACAACATCTTCAGTGCTGAATGCGATCGCGTTCGGTCCAGTTAAGAAATCATTCAAACCATTAAGCTCAGCTTGTTCAACTGCACGGCGAGTCATCGTATTTTTGTAAACTTTGAACTCAACGTTAGCTTCGCGAAGCTGTTTACGAAGTTCTGTTACTTCAGAAACGCTAAGTCCGCGATAGTCAACGATGATCGTTGATTTACTTTCTTTCAGTTTAGAAGCAATTTCTTCAACAACAACTTTTTTTGTTTCAATTGCGCTGCTCATGGTTACACCTCCTGTAGATTCTTGTGTAACACTTATACCGTTAGGTGATCACGACCGAGACGACGGATTCCATATAAAAAGCCTCCATGAGACATGGAGGCTGTATATACAAGCATACGTAACGTAATAGCTGTGATAATATACACCTCGGTAGGATAATTAAGCCGTCAGGCCCCTACTGTCTGCGGTATAAATGATATTCTATTTTACAACATTTTGAATCATATCAGAATGTTGATATCGTGTCAATATTATTTTACGTTAAAAGTTGAAGAGTCTACTTTGACACCAGGTCCCATAGTAGAAGTAACGGCAACATTTTTCACGTAAACGCCTTTTGCTGCAGCAGGTTTTGCTTTCAGGATTGTATCGTACATAGTTGTGAAGTTCTCAACAAGTTTTTCATCCTCGAAAGAAACTTTACCGATAGGAACATGAATGTTTCCAGCTTTATCAACACGGTATTCAACTTTACCAGCTTTGATTTCGCCAATTGCTTTTTCAACTTCAAAAGTAACTGTTCCAGTTTTAGGGTTTGGCATTAAACCTTTTGGTCCAAGCACACGACCGATTTTACCAACTTCACCCATCATGTCAGGTGTAGCTACGATTACATCGAAATCGAACCAACCTTGTTGAATTTTGTTGATGTAGTCAGTATCGCCAACGAAATCTGCACCAGCAGCTTCAGCTTCTTTCGCTTTTTCGCCTTTTGCGAAAACGAGAACGCGCTGAGTTTTACCAGTTCCGTTTGGAAGAACAACTGCTCCACGGATTTGCTGGTCGTTTTTACGAGGGTCGACCCCTAGACGGAAAGCCACTTCAACTGTAGCGTCGAATTTAGCTGTGTTTGTTTTTTTAACGAGAGCTACTGCTTCAGAAACGTCGTAAGCTTTTGAACGATCTACAAGCTTAGCAGCTTCAGCGTACTTTTTACCTTTTTTAGCCATTTTAAAATTTCCTCCTTATGTGGTTATAGCGGAATAACCTCCCACGAATAAGGGTTGCGAACTTGTTAAAACTCGCAACCCGACAAGAAACAAATTAATCCTCGATTACAATACCCATACTGCGGGCAGTACCTTCAACCATGCGCATTGCCGCTTCAACGTCTGCTGCGTTTAAGTCAGGCATTTTTGTTTCAGCGATTTCGCGTACTTTATCGCGCTTAACGGTTGCCACTTTATTACGGTTTGGTTCACCAGAACCAGACTCAATTCCAGCTGCTTTTTTAAGCAATACTGCAGCAGGTGGAGTTTTTGTAATAAATGTAAATGAACGGTCTTCGTAAACCGAAATTTCAACAGGAATGATTAAACCAGCTTGGTCAGCTGTACGAGCGTTAAACTCCTTACAGAATCCCATGATGTTAACACCGGCTTGACCAAGTGCAGGTCCAACTGGTGGTGCTGGGTTAGCTTTTCCAGCAGGAATTTGCAATTTTACAACTTTAACTACTTTTTTAGCCACGAGACACACCTCCTTAAGTCCGTGATGTGGTAATAGGGTAAACCCTCCCACTCAAGGTTTCATTCTTTATATGAATGACGAAATATCAAGCTAGTTGCCTTGGATAAGTCCAAGACGTACCTTTGCTATATTATCATTTATATATAGCAATTTCAAGTTTTTTCACATTACAATTTATCGATTTGGGTAAATTCCAGCTCAACCGGCGTTTCGCGGCCGAACATATTAACGAAAACTTTGACCTTGTTTTTATCATAATCAATCTCTTCAATTGATCCAGTAAAGTTAGCAAAAGGCCCGTCTATTACTTTTACTGTCTCTTTCAGTTCAAAGTCAATGTCCGTTTTGCGTTCGTCCATGCCCATTCTCTTCAGAATGGTTTCTGCTTCGCCCGGGAGAAGCGCCGTCGGTTTTGAACCAGAGCCGGCAGATCCTACGAAACCAGTAACGCCCGGCGTGTTGCGGACAACATACCAAGAGTCGTCTGTCATTACAATTTCAACAAGCACATAACCAGGGAATACTTTCTTTTTCACAACTTTTTTCTTGCCGTTTTTGATATCTGTTTCTTCTTCTTCAGGTACGACTACACGGAAAATTTTATCTTGCATCCCCATTGATTCAACACGTTTTTCCAAGTTGGCTTTTACTTTATTCTCGTAACCAGAGTACGTGTGAACAACATACCAATTCTTTTCCATTCTCTTCAGGACTGTCCAGTCCTTCCCTCCCCGCATTTGGTTTTAGTGAATTACCATAACGCTCAAAAATAGGCGGCAAGCCTATGATAACTTTCATTTTAAGCCACAATAAAAAACCCGCTGAACGGGTTTTGGCAAGTGATATTATGATCTATTATAGCACGTATTGCTGATCATTATTCAACTATTAAACGAATTAATTGAGAAATTCCTGTGTCAAGGAGGGCAAAAAAGATAATAAAAAAGATAACTGTTGAAATTACCGTAATGGTATAACGCGTTAACTCTTTTCCTTTAGGCCAGCTTACCTTTTTCATTTCTTTCCCAACATCTTTAAAGAATCTCATAATACGCATGTAAAAGACCTCCACAATTTAAAAGCGAAAAACTATTTTGTTTCAAGATGAGCTGTATGTGAATTGCAAGTACTGCAGTATTTCTTTACTTCTAATCGCTCAGCCGCTGATGCAGAGCTCTTCATTGTCGTATAATTACGGTTTCCGCATGTCTTGCATGCTAGCGTAATCTTTTTTCTCATGTCATTACACCTTTTTCCTAAATAGACATTAGTTCTTATCGTTAGTAACATATCATAGTCAGAAAAATACTGTCAATATAACGTAAATCCCTGTCACAAACTAATTTCGCGAATTTCCAAGTACTTCTCCAGTTTGCGTTTCACACGCTGAAGGGCGTTATCAATCGATTTCACATGCCGATTCAATTCATCAGAAATCTCTTGGTAACTTCTTCCATCAAGATATAAAACCAGTACTTTTCTCTCTAAATCACTTAATAGTTCTCCCATTTTCATTTCAATATCATCAAATTCTTCCTGATTGATAATCATTTCTTCAGGATTTAAAGTTTTCGCTCCTGAAATGACATCAAGCAGCGTTCGGTCTGATTCTTCATCAAAAATCGGTTTATCTAATGAGACGTAGGAATTCAAAGGAATGTGTTTCTGGCGAGTAGCTGTCTTTATTGCGGTAATAATTTGGCGGGTAATACATAATTCTGCGAAAGCTTTGAATGAGGTAAGCTTGTCCTCCTTAAAGTCGCGAATAGACTTATAGAGGCCTATCATACCTTCCTGAATAATATCCTCTCTGTCCGCTCCTATTAAAAAATAGGATCTTGCTTTTGCCCGAACAAAATTTCGGTACTTCGTAATCAAGTAATCTAACGCATCACTGTCCCCAACATGAACCTTTTCAATGACCTGCTCGTCCTCCAACTGGCAAAACTGCTCTTTGTTGAATTTTCCCTTGTTGTTCTGTAGATTCACTCCGATCCCCCCGGCGCACGTAGATAGAAATATTATACAGTATTGGGCAAAAAAGCGTCAACTTAATCTAAGTCCCCCCGCCTCCACTTTTCAAACGTTTTCAAAACCTCTTCCGATAAAGCAATTTTACCCGCCGGCTTTTCGGAAGTGATTTTTCTGACCCGTCTCTGTATTCGCCTTTCAATCGCTTCAACCTCTCTCAAAAGCTCCCGGGCCGATTTCCGCAATGCTCCCTGTCCGAAAATCGCCCACTGCTCAGTGTAGTCAGAGGTCGCAACATGAATCTGAGTCGCAATATTATTCAAGGCCTGAGCAAGCTTTTCTATCCGCTCATCAGCCGTCTCATTTTCTTTTGTAAAAATCACTTCAACTCTGTGATTGGTCTGTTTTTTCTCAAGCCCTTTTACGAGATGCGCGTCAAAAACAACAATAACCCTGTTTCCTGTATACGATTGATATTCCGCCATTTTCTGAATCAGTACGTTTCTCGCCTCTTCAAAACTGTTCGCTTTTAAATCCTTCAGCTGCGGCCAAGCTCCAATCATGTTGTATCCGTCTACTAACAGGATATCCATGGGTCTTTATTCTCCCAGAGGGTTTCGCTTCCGGTATACTTCATACATCAAAAGACCCGCCGCGACAGATGCATTCAGTGAAGTTACCTTCCCGGCCATCGGGAGTTTAATGAGAAAATCACACTTTTCTTTCACGAGGCGGCCCATCCCTTTTCCTTCACTTCCGATAACTAATGCCAAAGGCATATTGCCGTCCATATTGCGGTAGTCTTCGCGTGCTGATGCATCCGTTCCGACAACCCAGATACCCCGCTCTTTCATTTCTTCTAACGTCCGCGCCAAATTGGTGACTCTTGCGACAGGGATGTGCTCAATTGCCCCTGTTGAAGCTTTGGCCACTGTTGTTGTCAGCCCGACAGCTCTCCGTTTTGGAATCACGATGCCGTGGGCGCCGACCGCATCGGCTGTTCTCATAATCGAACCAAGATTATGAGGATCTTCAAGCTCGTCCAAAATGAGGAAGAAAGGCTGTTCATTTCTTTCTTCGGCCGCTTTATATAAATCATCCAGTTCCGCATATTCATAAGCAGCAACCTGTGCCACTACGCCTTGATGCTGCCCTGTCACCATTTGATCGAGTTTTTTTCTCGGGACATATTGAATCGTGATTCCCTGCTTTTTCGCAAGCTCAATCACCTGCTGTGCTTGTCCCTTTACGGTGTTTTCCGCCATCCACAGCTTATACAGCTTACGATCTGATTTTAACGTCTCGATCACTGCATTTTTCCCTATGACGTAATCATGTTGCTGACTCATTTGTTTTCCTCCCTGACGTCCCGAATTGTATAGCTTCGGCAACGAGCTGACTAAGTCTTTCTTCTTTTTTCTCCAGAAAAAGGTAACCCAGCAGCGCTTCAAATGCTGTACTGTAGCGATACGTTTGAACATCTGTATTTTTAGGTGTCGTTCCCGACTTGGCATTTCTGCCCCTTTTCAGCACCGCTTCCTCTTCTTCCGTAAAAAATGATTGATCCTGCAGAAAGAACAGGATTTCAGCCTGTGACTTTGCCGAAACGATCCGGCTTGATTTCTTATGAAGATCATTTGGTTTCGTCAAGCCCTGCTTAAGCAGGTGATGCCTGACATACACTTCAAATATGGCATCACCTATATAAGCAAGCGCAAGACCGTTGAGCTGCTTTGAATCTTTTATCGTCTCAAAATCAAGCATCCGACTATTCTCCCCGTTTCCAGCGAGTGCCTTGAGCCGTATCTTCAAGAATGATATTCATGCTTTTCAGCTGGTCGCGGATCTGATCTGATAATGCAAAATCGCGGTTCCGGCGCGCTTCATTTCTTTTTTCAATTAAGTCTTCAATCTCTTGATCAAGCAGTTCCTGCTCACCCAATGAAAAGCCGAGGACAGCAACAATGCGGTCAAACATCTCAACAAATGCTGTAATCACATGATCAGCCGTATGATCCTTCTGAAGATAATAATTAGCATGCTTCGCCAAGTCGAATAAAACAGAAATGGCATTCGCTGTATTAAAATCATCGTCCATCGCTTCTTCGAATGCTTTGCGGTGGTCCTCTACTTTCTCAAGCCATTGATCGTCATCTTCCGTTAAATTCGTACTGCTGTTCAGACGGTGCTTAAGGTTGCTGTATGCTGTTTTTAATCGGTTGAACGCACTTTTTGTATTCTCTAAAAGCTCTTCTGAATAGTTAATCGGATGACGATAATGAACAGATAGCATAAAAAATCTCAAAAGCTTCGGATCATGCTGTTTAATGATGTCATGCACAAGCACAAAGTTGCCTAGTGATTTTGACATTTTTTCATTATCAATATTGATATAGCCATTATGAAGCCAGTACTTCGCAAATGTTTTGCCTGTCAGTGCCTCAGATTGCGCGATTTCGTTTTCATGGTGTGGGAATGTTAAATCCTGACCGCCCGCATGAATATCAATTTGGTCACCCAGATACTTTTTCACCATCGCTGAGCATTCAATATGCCAGCCCGGACGCCCTTTACCCCAAGGGCTTTCCCAAGAGATTTCTCCGTCTTTTGCCGCTTTCCACAGCGCAAAATCAAGAGCATCTTCTTTTTTCTCGCCGACCCGGATGCGTGCACCTGATCTCAGTTCATCAATTGATTGCTGAGAAAGCTTTCCGTACCCTTCAAATGCTCGTGTTTTGAAATAAACGTCACCTTCTGATTCATAAGCGTAGCCCTTTTTCACGAGCTGATCTACGAATTCGATAATCGCATCCATGTTTTCCATCACTCGCGGATGAAGGTCGGCTTTACGGCATCCGAGCGCACCTACATCTTCAAAGTATGCTTTAATAAAACGCTCTGAAATGGCAGGTACATCGTCACCAAGTTCATTCGCTGCTTTAATTAATTTATCGTCTACGTCTGTAAAGTTAGAAACATACTGCACATCGTATCCTTTATATTCCAGATAGTTTCGAACTGTATCATAAACAATAGCCGGACGCGCGTTCCCGATGTGAATGTAATTGTAAACCGTCGGGCCGCACACGTACATTTTCACTTTTCCCTCTTCAAGAGGAACAAACGTTTCCTTCTGTCTAGTCAATGTATTATAAAGAGTGATTGTCATTTTTGATTGATCCTTTCTTTTCTGTCTTCAATTTCTGCCTTCAGCTCTGAAATCTGCTCTTCCAAAAATTTAAATCGATCAGCAACCGGATCGGGCAAATCCTGATGGTTCAAGTCGCGTCTTACTTTCTTGCCATTTTGTACAACGACCCGTCCAGGGATGCCGACAACTGTTGAAAAATCAGGAACATCATGCAGCACTACTGAACCGGCACCAATTTTTGAGCCTTCACCGACAGTAATTGAACCAAGCACTTTAGCACCTGTGGCTATCAATGCGTCATCTTTAATCGTTGGGTGTCTTTTTCCCTTTTCTTTCCCCGTCCCCCCGAGGGTAACCCCCTGAAAAACGGTGACGTTATTGCCGATTTCACATGTCTCCCCAATGACAACTCCCATACCGTGATCTATGAAAAATTTCCTCCCAATTGTAGCGCCGGGATGGATTTCGATCCCGGTAAAAAATCGGCTTACTTGAGATATTAGGCGTGCAAGGAAATAAAATTTTCGTTTATATAAAGCATGTGCAATCCGATGAGCCCATATAGCATGTAAACCGGAATAAGTTAAAATCACTTCAAAATAGCTTCTTGCTGCAGGATCTTGATCGAACACTGTATCAATGTCTTCTTTGAGCATTTTAAAAAACACATGCTTCCCCCCGTTTCTCTATCTGATTTCCTCTATCGCCAATAAAAAAAGCGCCTCTGCATGTAAACATGACAGAGACGCTTTAACCGCGCGGTTCCACTCTGTTTGAAAAGCAGACTTCTGCTCTCCCAACTTCAGCCTGTAACGGCGGCGGCCGCCTTTGAATACTGATTTCGAAAAATGTTCTTCAAAGGTCTTAAGGGCGCACTTCTAAAACCCGGCTCATGGATCTCTCTCAGCCAATGAAGATCCTTTCTGTAATGGCCTAAAGCTTTATACTCTTCCCTGTCAACAATCATCTATTTAGATGTTTTTTAAACGCTGAATCGCGATCTCTTTTCCGATCAATTCAATGGATTGCGGCAGTTCTGGACCGTGAGTCTGACCCGTTACAGCAACACGGATCGGCATAAACAGTTTTTTACCTTTATGGCCAGTTTCTTTCTGCACTGCTTTGATCGATGCTTTGATGTTATCCGGAGTGAACTCCTCAAGCTCTTCAAGCTTCGCAGCGAATGTGCTGAGCACCTCAGGAACCTGTTCCTCTTCCAGAACAGCTTTTGCTTCTTGATTATACTCGATCTTATCAGTAAAGAACAAATCAGTCAGCTCAACAATTTCCGCTCCGTAGCTTAATTGCTCATGATAAAGGGAAATCAGTTTACGAACCCATTCTTGTTCTTCAGCAGAAAGCTCAGCGCCGACTTTTCCGGCCTTTTGCAAATGCGGAAGCGTCAATTCAACAACCTGATCAAGATCCAGTTTCTTCACGTATTGGTTGTTGACCCATTTTAGCTTATGCATATCAAACAAAGCTGGTGATTTAGATAAACGGTTTACATCAAAAATGTCAATAAACTGTTCTTTTGTGAATAGCTCTTCTTCTCCAACCGGTGACCAGCCAAGCAGGCCGATAAAGTTGAACAGCGCTTCTGGCAAGTAGCCAAGCTCTTTATACTGTTCGATGAATTGAATAATAGACTCATCGCGTTTGCTGAGCTTTTTACGGCTTTCATTTACGATTAGCGTCATGTGTCCGAACTGAGGAATATCCCATCCGAATGCTTGATAGATCATAATCTGTTTCGGTGTGTTAGAAATGTGATCCTCACCGCGCAGCACGTGTGTCATTTTCATTAAGTAGTCATCAATCGCTACCGCGAAGTTATAGGTTGGTGTTCCGTCCTTTTTGACAATAACAAAGTCGCCGATGCCATCTGTCTCGAAAGTAATTTCGCCTTTAACAATATCGTTGAAGGCGATGATTTTTCCTTCCGGCACGCGGAAACGAATACTTGGCTTTCTGCCTTCAGCAATAAATGTATCTTGTTCTTCCTGAGTCAGGTTTCTGTGTTTCCCGGAATAGCGCGGCATTTCTCCGCGGGCAATCTGTTCTTCACGTTCTTTTTCAAGCTCTTCTTTCGTACAGTAACATTTATAAGCAAGCCCTTTTTCAAGAAGCTCTTCATAGTATACTTTATAAATATCGTTACGCTCTGACTGACGATATGGACCGTATTCACCGCCGACATCGACACTCTCATCCCAGTCAATACCGAGCCATTTCAGATAATTCAGCTGGCTTTGTTCTCCGCCCTCAATATTGCGCTTTTTATCAGTGTCCTCAACACGGATAATAAACTTACCGCCTTGATTGCGGGCAAATAAATAATTAAAAAGCGCCGTTCTGGCATTTCCAATATGCAAATGTCCTGTTGGACTCGGTGCATAACGGACGCGTACTTCGTTTCCCATTTTCAAATACTTCCTTTCATGTCATGTATGGCCTCTGGCTAAATGTATGAATCTATTCTACCACCAAATAGACCCGGCATCAAAGCAAGTTAGCCTTTTTGTATCAGTACTGTCGCTTGAGCCGCTATTCCTTCCGCTCGGCCTGTAAATCCAAGCTTTTCTGTCGTTGTTGCTTTTACATTCACTTGAGAAACGTCTGCTTCAAGGCCTTCAGCGATCCTTTTTCTCATATCTTCTATGTATGGCAGCATCTTCGGCTTTTGTGCAATAATGGTGCAGTCAATGTTTCCAAGAACATACCCCTTCTGTTTCACGATCCCCCAGACATGCTGAAGTAATTTGAAAGAGTCAGCGTCCTTGAACTCGGGATCAGTGTCAGGAAAATGCTTGCCTATGTCGCCTTCTCCAACAGCTCCGAGGCAAGCATCAGCAACGGTATGCAGCAAGACATCTGCGTCAGAATGGCCGAGCAGCCCTTTTTCATATGGGATTTCGATTCCGCCAATTATCAGAGGACGGTCCGCCACTAATTGATGCACATCAAATCCTTGTCCGATTCTAAACATATTTATTCCCACTTTCTGATTCCATGATCGCTTCAGCTGACGTCAAGTCGTCTGGCGTCGTCAACTTAATATTTGTATAGCTGCCTTCTACAACACGGACCGATCCGCCTTCCATCTCTTCAACGAGGCTGGCGTCATCCGTCCCTAAAAATCCCTTGTGTTCGGCCTCAGCATGAGCCTTTATCAATAAAGAAAGACGAAAAGCTTGTGGAGTTTGGACAGCCCACAAGCTTGAACGTTCAATCGTCTCTCTGACTTGTAAATCTTGAACGCGTTTAATCGTATCTTTTACCGGAACAGCAAGGATGGCCGCTCCTGCCTGTACCGCTTTAGCGATCAGTTCGTCAATTTGTTCATGCTTTATAAAAGGCCGGGCGCCGTCGTGAACGAGGACTATCTTTTCTTGTTTCACGGCTTTCAGCCCCTTATAAACACTGTGCTGACGCTCATCTCCGCCTGCAACAAGCTCAATAGCGGTTTGAAACGGATAATTGGTCAGCAATTGCTGAAAATCCTCCCGCTCCCGCTCGTTAATCACCAAAATGATTTTTTCGCACGGCCGGTGGCTGTCAAACACCCTTAACGTGTGTATGATCACAGGGGCTCCTTTCAGCTCGATGAACAGTTTATTTCTCCCTGCCTTCATCCGTTTTCCCTGTCCGGCTGCAAGAATCACGACATCATAACTCATTGTTTTTTCTCCCTTTACAGCGCCTTCTCCAACAGCTTGGGCTTGGCAAAAATCATTCGTCCCGCTGCTGTCTGCAGCACACTTGTAACGAGTACATCAATATGCTTGCCGATATAATTGCGTCCTTCTTCAACGACAATCATCGTACCGTCATCCAAGTAGGCAACTCCCTGATTATGCTCTTTCCCGTCCTTAATGACCTGAACATTCATTTCCTCGCCAGGAAGCACGACAGGCTTGACCGCATTGGCAAGGTCATTAATGTTTAATACCGCTACCTTCTGAAGCTCGCATACTTTATTTAAATTAAAATCATTCGTCACGACGACCCCGGATGTCAGCTTAGCGAGTTTGACGAGCTTGCTGTCAACCTCCTGAATATCTTCAAAGTCGCCTTCATAAATTTCAACTTCAATGTCTAATTCTTTCTGAATGCGGTTCAGGATATCAAGACCGCGGCGTCCTCTGTTCCGTTTTAGAACATCTGAAGAATCAGCAATATGCTGCAATTCCTCAAGGACAAACTGCGGAATCACAATAATTCCCTCTAAAAACCCAGTCTGACAAATATCCGCAATTCTCCCATCAATAATAACACTTGTGTCCAAAATTTTCAGCTTCTTGTCCTGAACCTCATGTTCTTCATCTGCTGTCCCTTTTTTCTTTTGCATTCTGGCGGAAATGGAAAACAGGCTGATCAATTCATCCTTCTTCTTAAAGCCCACCTGGAAGCCTAGATAACCGAGGAAGAAAGCCAAAAACACAGGGATGATTGTACTGAATATGCGGTAAGGTATATTGTCTAAAGGGATAACATTTACGATAAGATAAGCGATTATAAGTCCAAAAACCAGGCCAAGGCTTCCAAACAACAAATCTGGAACCGGCGCCTTTAACAATGAATCCTCTACCCACTTCATCCAGTTCACAACATAATCTGTACCCCATATACTGATGAGAAAAAAGATAATTGCTCCTATTGCCGCAGACGTATATGCGTTTGTTATTAAAGGTATGTCCTGTATACTTAACAGTACAAACAATTCAGGTATTAAAAATATACCAACAACGCCGCCGAAAATAATGAAGAACGCCTGAACTATTCGTTTTAACATACCCCCACCTCCTTTTTAACATTTTATTTTCACAAGGCTTTATTCATCCTACGAATATCAGAATAAACAAAAACCAACAGTAATATACCCGTATTCATAAGGTTTTAACCGAAATCACAGCTGTCTGTCTAAATAATGCTTCTCTTGCAGCCGTTTTAATCCTTTTTTAATCTTTTGGGCTCGTACTTCACCGATTCCCTCTACTTCATCTAATTCTTCTGCACTCGCCTCAATAATCCTTGGGAGAACACCAAACGCTTCTACAACATTTTCAACAATCGGCATTGGAAGACGCGGAATTTTATTTAACAGCCTGTATCCTCTAGCCAATACATAATCATCAAGATTTGTAGAAGCTGGATAGCCGAGCAGTTTATAAACAATGGAATCATCCAGCAGATCATAACTGGACATATCCTGCAGCTCTTTCAAGAGAACAAATGGATCTTTAATTTTTTCTTTTACATAATCCTTGATAAATAAAGCGGCCTCTTCTTCCATATCCGTAATCAATTCAATGACTTGCAGTTTGATCAAATGGCCTTCTGTTCCCAGCTCTTTGATATACATGTTGATTTCATTTTTGATTCGCAGCACCATTTCATAACGATGCATGACAGACAAGACATCACTGAAGGTAACAAGCTCCTCAAATTCCAATGCATTCAGTGCGTTAATCGTTTTGTCGAGGATTGTCTTATATTTTTCAAGGGTTTGTATAGCTTGGTTCGCTTTGGTTAAAATAAATCCTATGTCTTTTAATGTATACTTCATGTTTTCCTGATATAAGGTTATAACATTTCTTCTTTCAGAAATGGCGATCACGAGACAGCCGGTTTGCTTAGCTACTCTTTCGGCAGTACGGTGCCGCATTCCTGTTTCTGACGAAGAAATTGTGGCATCAGGCATTAGCTGTGTATTGGCATAGAGGATTTTTTGCCCGGAATCACTTAAAATGATCGCTCCATCCATTTTAGCCAGCTCATATAAGTGAGCAGGAGAAAAAGCCGTGTTTATGTGAAAACCGCCGTCCACCACTTCTTTTACTTTATCATTATAACCAACAACAATCAGACCGCCTGTATTTGCCCTCAAAACGTTTTCCATACCCGCTCTGAGCGGTGTGCCCGGAGCAACAAACTGCAATATAGATGACAGGTCTAACTCTTGTTTCGCCCCTTTTTTCTCTTTTTCCATCTATTATCCTCCTAATGAAGTACGAAGCGCCTCTGCAACATTTGCTACTCCGATAACCTCAATCCCTTTTGGTTTTGTCCAGCCTTCCAGATTTGCCGCGGGTATGATCATGCGTTTGAAACCAAGCTTAGCCGCTTCTTTCACACGCTGTTCAATTCTAGAAACCCGCCGGACTTCTCCGGTTAACCCCACTTCACCTATAAAACAATCGGCAGGATTTGGGGGTGTGTCTCTAAAGCTGGACGCGATGCTGATCGCAATGGCAAGATCAATTGCCGGTTCATCAAGCTTTACGCCGCCAGCTACTTTCAAATAGGCATCCTGATTTTGCAGCAGCAGCCCAACTCTTTTTTCTAACACAGCCATTAACAGCGAAACCCTGTTATGGTCTATACCCGTTGCCATACGCCGCGGATTTCCAAAACTTGTCGGCGAGATGAGCGCCTGAATTTCAACGAGAATCGGCCTCGTGCCTTCCATAGAGGCAGTTATGCTCGAGCCAGCAGATCCTGCTGAGCGCTCTTCCAAGAAAATTTCTGAAGGGTTCAAAACCTCGGTGAGTCCCTCTTCACGCATTTCGAAAATACCCATTTCGTTTGTAGAACCAAAACGGTTTTTTACTGCTCTCAATATACGAAAAGTATGGTGACGTTCTCCTTCAAAGTATAAAACAGTGTCAACCATATGCTCCAGCAATCTCGGCCCTGCAATAGACCCTTCTTTTGTTACGTGTCCTACGATAAAGATCGGAATGCCTTTTGTTTTGGCAATTTTCATCAGCTCAGCCGTACACTCTCTGACCTGTGACACACTGCCGGGAGCCGATGTGATATCGCTTTGGTAAACCGTTTGAATAGAGTCAACAACGACAAACGCTGGATTCATCTCTTCTATAGCAGACGAAATATACTCCATATCGGTTTCAGATAAAACATGCAGCGACGGATTATTAATGCCGAGACGATCTGCTCTCAGTTTCGTTTGTTTAACCGATTCTTCTCCCGAAATGTACAACACACTGTTCGATGAATCTGATAATTGAGCTGAAACTTGCAGTAACAACGTGGACTTTCCGATACCGGGGTCACCGCCGATTAACACGAGTGAGCCTTTAACGACTCCCCCGCCGAGCACCCTGTTAAATTCGCCAAGCTGGGTTTTAACACGGGGTTCTTCTGATGTTTCAATTGTTGTAATAGGTGAAGGTTTCTGTACAGTTTGAACAGAATGAGAAAAAGCCGCTCTCCGATTGGCCGGTGCCTTTTTCATCATTTCTTCCACCATTGTATTCCAAGCACCGCAGCCCGGACATTTCCCCATCCATTTTGGAGACTCGTAACCGCAGGATTGGCAGATGAATTTCGATTTTGTTTTAGCCATATATAGTGTAAGACCTCTCCCTTGTTCTATTTCATGATATGAAAGTGAGGCATACACTTACATGCTGTATGCCTCATTTTCGTCTTCTATATTAATTCGTTTTAGCAGTCGTTTTTACGACAAATTCGCCGTCTTCTACATCGAGAACGATGTGCTGTCCTTTATGAATATTTCCTCTTAGGAGTTCTTCAGATAAACGGTCCTCGACATGTTTTTGGATAGCTCTTCTTAACGGACGGGCACCGTATTCCAGATCAACACCCTCTTCCGCTACTTTTGCTTTTGCAGCATCTGTCAATTCGATAGAAAGGTCCTGCTCTTTCAAGCGTTTCGTCAATTGATCAGACATTAATGAAACGATTTCAGTCAGGTGTTTTTTCTCAAGTGAATGGAAGACGATGATTTCATCAATCCGGTTGATAAACTCCGGTCTGAACGCGCGTTTCAGTTCACCCATCACTTTATCTTTCATGTCTTTATGATTTTGCGTCTCATCTTGAACATTAAAGCCGACATATTTATTGCGTTTCAGCTCACTTGCCCCGACGTTTGACGTCATAATCAGGATCGTGTTGCGGAAATCGACTGTACGTCCTTTAGAATCCGTCAATCGCCCATCTTCAAGAACTTGCAGCAGAATATTGAAGACATCAGGGTGTGCTTTTTCAATCTCATCAAGAAGCACGACAGAGTAAGGTTTTCTTCTGACTTTCTCTGTTAATTGGCCGCCTTCATCATATCCCACATATCCCGGAGGTGAACCGACAAGTCTTGAAGTAGAGTGTTTTTCCATGTATTCCGACATATCAATTCTGATCATGGCTTCTTCATCACCGAAAATAGATTCAGCAAGTGCTCGCGCAAGCTCTGTTTTCCCCACACCTGTAGGGCCTAAGAAAATGAATGAGCCGATTGGGCGTTTAGGGTCTTTTAACCCTGCTCTTGCGCGTCTGACTGCTTTTGCAACGGCGACAACCGCTTCATCCTGGCCGATGACACGGGAGTGAAGAATGCTCTCCATATTGAGAAGCTTATCTGTTTCCGTTTGGGCGATTTTAGATACAGGCACCCCAGTCCAGCTGGCTACAACCATCGCAATATCATCAACAGTAACCTCTGAGTTTTCCTGCCCTTGCTTCTCTTTCCATGATTTTTTCGTATCCTCTACTTGCTCGCGCAAGCGCTGCTCAGTATCACGCAAGGAAGCCGCTTTTTCAAACTCTTGGCTTTGGACGGCCGCATCCTTCTCTTTACGAACCTCATCAAGCTTCTGTTCAAGCTCTTTTAAGTTAGGAGGCGTTGTAAAGGAGCGGAGTCTAACCTTCGAGCCCGCTTCGTCAATCAAGTCAATTGCTTTATCTGGAAGGAAGCGGTCAGAAATATATCTATCGGAAAGCTTAACCGCAGCTTCAATGGCATCATCAGTGATAGAAACACGGTGGTGGGCTTCATATCTGTCACGCAGACCTTGTAAAATTTGAATACTTTCATCTGCAGATGGCTGATCAACCTGGATCGGCTGAAAACGTCGTTCCAATGCTGCATCTTTTTCAATATATTTACGGTATTCATCAAGAGTCGTCGCGCCAATACATTGAAGTTCGCCGCGAGCAAGTGAAGGTTTTAAAATGTTAGATGCATCAATGGCACCCTCTGCTCCGCCCGCTCCGATTAAGGTATGGAGCTCATCGATGAATAGAATGATGTTTCCTGCCTGGCGAATTTCATCCATGACTTTCTTCAGGCGATCCTCAAATTCACCGCGATATTTAGTGCCGGCAACAACTGTTCCCATGTCTAATGTCATCACACGTTTATCACGTAAGATTTCTGGAACCTCGTTATTAATAATTTGCTGTGCCAACCCTTCCGCGATTGCCGTTTTACCTACACCTGGCTCACCAATGAGTACAGGGTTGTTTTTCGTTCTGCGGCTTAACACTTCGATCACACGCTGAATTTCCTTGCTTCTCCCGATTACAGGATCTAGGCTGTCTTCCTTCGCAATAGCAGTTAAGTCCCTTGCCAAGCTATCAAGCGTAGGCGTATTCGCATTGCTGTTTGTTCCTGTCGCTGATGATCCTGTTTCATTGCTTCCAAGAAGCTGGAGGACTTGCTGTCTTGCTTTATTTAAGCTGACACCAAGATTATTCAGAACTCTTGCAGCAACACCTTCTCCTTCGCGAATCAGCCCAAGAAGAATATGTTCTGTTCCAACATACGAATGACCGAGTTTTCTTGCCTCATCCATTGAAAGCTCAATGACTTTCTTAGCTCTAGGAGTGTAATGAATCGTTTGGGACATTTCCTGTCCGCGACCGATCAAACTTTCAACTTCTTTTTGAATTTTATCTGAACCAAGTCCAAGCGCTTCTAGAGCTTTAGCAGCAATCCCTTCTCCTTCTCGTACCAGTCCTAATAAAATATGCTCAGTGCCAATGTTATTATGACCTAATCGAAGTGCTTCTTCCTGTGCAAGCGCCAATACTTTTTGAGCTCGTTCTGTAAATCTTCCAAACATCATATCGATTCATCCTCCTGTCTTTTCCCATTCATTTCCAAGTGAAGCCGTTCTCTGATAAGAGCTGCTCTTCGAATGTCCCTTTCATTTGGACGCAAAGCGCCTCCCGAATACTGCTGTAAAAATCCTGGCTGTGTCAAAATCATTAGTTCATTAAGTATGTTGCTTGAAAGTCCTTTAATAATGCCTAGATCTATGCCTAACCGGACATCTGAAAGGCACTTTGCAGTTTCTTTCGTTTCTATCATCCGGCAATTGGACAAGACTCCGTAAGATCGATACACACGATCCTCAAGTTCAATCTTAGAGGTTTGATAAAGGGCTTCTCGGGCAGAACGTTCTTGTTCAATCAGCTGGGCAGCAACACTGTTAAGGTCATCTACAATATCCTGTTCTGACTTACCAAGCGTGATCTGATTTGAAATTTGAAAGATATTTCCTACTGCTTCGCTGCCTTCCCCATAAATTCCTCTAACAACTAAGCCTAATTGATTAATTGCCGGTATAATTCGATTTATTTGCCTAGTCAAAACCAATGCCGGCAGATGCATCATGACTGAAGCCCTTAAACCCGTACCTACATTTGTAGGACAGCTGGTTAAGTATCCTCTTTGTTCATTGAATGCATAATCAACTTTTTCTTCAATCCAGTCGTCAACCTGGTTTGCGGCTTTCATTGCTTCTAAAAGCTGAAACCCGGGAAAAAGACACTGAATTCTAATATGGTCCTCTTCATTTAACATGACGCTTACTTCTTCATTTTCAGAAAGCAAACAACCGCCAAATGGAGATTCTGTCAGATTCGGACTGATGAGATGTTTTTCAACAAGTACACGCTTTTCTAAAGGCTGTGCATCATGCATTCTGATCAGAACGAATTTGCCGATTCCGGGAATTTCTTGTTCTGAAAACTGATCTTCAAACTGCTGTATGATGGATGAGGCCTCTTCATTGGAATACCGCGTAGGGAACCGTATTTGTTCAAAGTTCCTTGCTAAACGTATGCGGCTGCTGAGTACAATGTCACTTTCAGGTCCTTTCTGCTTCATCCAACTGCTCAGTGCGTCCTGAATAAAATGCTTTAGCGACATTACCCCTGTTCCTCCTCACTATCTGTACTCTTGAGTGATTGTTCTAATGAACGAATTTGATCTCTCACATGAGCTGCGTTTTCAAATTCTTCTTGGTGAATTAAGGATTCTAATTCTTTTTTCAGCATGTCAATCTGCCGTCTGACATGAAGATTGCCTCCAATGCGTTTCGGTATTTTCCCAGCATGAACGGTGTTTCCGCTGTGTACTTTACGTAAGATAGGTGTAATGTTGCTATGAAATGTTTTATAACATTCAGAGCATCCAAAACGGCCCGTTTTTCTAAACTGCTGAAAGGTCATTCCGCATTTTGGACAAGCAGATATTTGTTCTGATTGACTGAACATTTGAGTTCCTGCTTTTTGGAATGAAGAATCCATGTTCAGCAAACCTGAAAGTAAATTATGAATAGAGAAACCGTGATTTGCACTTATACCATATGAATCACTATTTTCTTTGGCACATTGTTCACAAATATGAACTTCTTTTTTCTCTCCGTTATCAACCTTTGTAAAGTGAAAAGTGGCTGGTCTCTCGTGGCACTCTTGACAAATCAATCTTTTCACCTGCTTATTTTAATTTTAAAGAAGTCAGCATAGCCTTCATCATTCTCGCTCTTAATTCATCACGTTCAGGCAAGTCAATGTGTAAAACCGAGCGGTCCATCACGCTGACCATCATTTTTGCTTCTCTTTCTGAAATCACCTTGTCTTCTAATAGCCTTAAAATAATGTCATCAGAGGCTGCTTGAGACAAATGGGTATTAATTTGTGAAATAATATTATTGATCAGGACAACTTCACTATTCATTTTAATCTTAATGATTCTGATGTAACCGCCGCCCCCGCGTTTGCTCTCAACGATATATCCTCTCTCGCTTGTAAATCTGGTGTTGATGACATAATTTATTTGGGAAGGAACGCATTGAAATTTATCTGCAATTTCGCTTCGTTTAATCTCTAAAATTTCCTTGCCATTTTGATCTAACACGCGTTTTAAATATTGCTCAATGATGTCAGAAATATTATGTCCCACTCAACCCCCTCCTTTACTGACTTTGACTATATTTGACTTTAATCTTACTATAAGGCGTTTCTCGAGAATTTTCAACTTTCTCGCTCTATCCTTTATTATTTCCACTTTACCGGCCTATAAAACCTGATTGCCGGTTTAAAATTCAGGGTAAAGTTATTATATTATACAATCAAATCAAATTTTATGATACAACAAACTAGAACACAAAAAAGAGCAGCTCTGATGAGCTGCTCTTTTTCAATTACTTGTGCTTGGCGGCGTCCTACTCTCACAGGGGGAAACCCCCGACTACCATCGGCGCTGAAGAGCTTAACTTCCGTGTTCGGCATGGGAACGGGTGTGACCTCTTCGCTATCGCCACCAAACAAATGCCTTCATGATGAAGGTACTGGGCGTTTCTCACAGGATGTGAGAGCCCTTAGCGGAGTTTCTTTCCGCCTTTTAGAGAGTGTTCTCTCAAAACTAGATAACAGATGTGACATCAATCAAAATGTGGTTAAGTCCTCGATCGATTAGTATCTGTCAGCTCCATGTGTCGCCACACTTCCACCTCAGACCTATCAACCTGATCATCTTTCAGGGATCTTACTTCCTTGCGGAATGGGAAATCTCATCTTGAGGGGGGCTTCATGCTTAGATGCTTTCAGCACTTATCCCGTCCGCACATAGCTACCCAGCGATGCCCTTGGCAGAACAACTGGTACACCAGCGGTGCGTCCATCCCGGTCCTCTCGTACTAAGGACAGCTCCTCTCAAATTTCCTGCGCCCGCGACGGATAGGGACCGAACTGTCTCACGACGTTCTGAACCCAGCTCGCGTACCGCTTTAATGGGCGAACAGCCCAACCCTTGGGACCGACTACAGCCCCAGGATGCGATGAGCCGACATCGAGGTGCCAAACCTCCCCGTCGATGTGGACTCTTGGGGGAGATAAGCCTGTTATCCCCGGGGTAGCTTTTATCCGTTGAGCGATGGCCCTTCCATGCGGAACCACCGGATCACTAAGCCCGACTTTCGTCCCTGCTCGACTTGTAGGTCTCGCAGTCAAGCTCCCTTGTGCCTTTACACTCTGCGAATGATTTCCAACCATTCTGAGGGAACCTTTGGGCGCCTCCGTTACCTTTTAGGAGGCGACCGCCCCAGTCAAACTGCCCACCTGACACTGTCTCCCCGCCCGATAAGGGCGGCGGGTTAGAAGGTCAATACAGCCAGGGTAGTATCCCACCGATGCCTCCACCGAAGCTGGCGCTCCGGTTTCCAAGGCTCCTACCTATCCTGTACAAGCTGTACCAACATTCAATATCAGGCTGCAGTAAAGCTCCACGGGGTCTTTCCGTCCTGTCGCGGGTAACCTGCATCTTCACAGGTACTATAATTTCACCGAGTCTCTCGTTGAGACAGTGCCCAGATCGTTGCGCCTTTCGTGCGGGTCGGAACTTACCCGACAAGGAATTTCGCTACCTTAGGACCGTTATAGTTACGGCCGCCGTTTACTGGGGCTTCAATTCGCACCTTCGCTTACGCTAAGCGCTCCTCTTAACCTTCCAGCACCGGGCAGGCGTCAGCCCCTATACTTCGCCTTACGGCTTCGCAGAGACCTGTGTTTTTGCTAAACAGTCGCCTGGGCCTATTCACTGCGGCTCTCTCGGGCTTGCACCCTAACAGAGCACCCCTTCTCCCGAAGTTACGGGGTCATTTTGCCGAGTTCCTTAACGAGAGTTCTCTCGATCACCTTAGGATTCTCTCCTCGCCTACCTGTGTCGGTTTGCGGTACGGGCACCTCTCACCTCGCTAGAGGCTTTTCTTGGCAGTGTGGAATCAGGAACTTCGCTACTATATTTCGCTCGCCATCACAGCTCAGCCTTATGGGAAACGGATTTGCCTATTTCCCAGCCTAACTGCTTGGACGCGGATATCCAATACCGCGCTTACCCTATCCTCCTGCGTCCCCCCATTGCTCAAATGGTGAGGAGGTGGTACAGGAATATCAACCTGTTGTCCATCGCCTACGCCTTTCGGCCTCGGCTTAGGTCCCGACTAACCCTGAGCGGACGAGCCTTCCTCAGGAAACCTTAGGCATTCGGTGGAGGGGATTCTCACCCCTCTTTCGCTACTCATACCGGCATTCTCACTTCTAAGCGCTCCACCAGTCCTTCCGGTCTGGCTTCACAGCCCTTAGAACGCTCTCCTACCACTGTTCGAAGAACAGTCCGCAGCTTCGGTGATACGTTTAGCCCCGGTACATTTTCGGCGCAGAGTCACTCGACCAGTGAGCTATTACGCACTCTTTAAATGGTGGCTGCTTCTAAGCCAACATCCTGGTTGTCTAAGCAACTCCACATCCTTTTCCACTTAACGTATACTTTGGGACCTTAGCTGGCGGTCTGGGCTGTTTCCCTTTCGACTACGGATCTTATCACTCGCAGTCTGACTCCCAAGGATAAGTCATTGGCATTCGGAGTTTGACTGAATTCGGTAACCCGGTAGGGGCCCCTAGTCCAATCAGTGCTCTACCTCCAAGACTCTTACCTTGAGGCTAGCCCTAAAGCTATTTCGGAGAGAACCAGCTATCTCCAGGTTCGATTGGCATTTCACCCCTACCCACACCTCATCCCCGCACTTTTCAACGTGCGTGGGTTCGGGCCTCCATTCAGTGTTACCTGAACTTCACCCTGGACATGGGTAGATCACCTGGTTTCGGGTCTACGACCACGTACTCATGCGCCCTATTCAGACTCGCTTTCGCTGCGGCTCCGCATCTTCTGCTTAACCTTGCACGGGATCGTAACTCGCCGGTTCATTCTACAAAAGGCACGCCATCACCCGTTAACGGGCTCTGACTACTTGTAGGCACACGGTTTCAGGATCTCTTTCACTCCCCTTCCGGGGTGCTTTTCACCTTTCCCTCACGGTACTGGTTCACTATCGGTCACTAGGGAGTATTTAGCCTTGGGAGATGGTCCTCCCGGATTCCGACGGAATTTCACGTGTTCCGCCGTACTCAGGATCCACTCAGGAGAGAACGAAGTTTTGACTACAGGGCTGTTACCTCCTATGGCGGGCCTTTCCAGACCTCTTTATCTACCTCGTTCCTTTGTAACTCCGTACAGAGTGTCCTACAACCCCAAGAGGCAAGCCTCTTGGTTTGGGCTAATCCCGTTTCGCTCGCCGCTACTCAGGGAATCGCATTTGCTTTCTCTTCCTCCGGGTACTTAGATGTTTCAGTTCCCCGGGTCTGCCTTCTCATATCCTATGAATTCAGATATGGATACCACTCCATTACGAGTGGTGGGTTTCCCCATTCGGAAATCTCCGGATCAAAGCTTGCTTACAGCTCCCCGAAGCATATCGGTGTTCGTCCCGTCCTTCATCGGCTCCTAGTGCCAAGGCATCCACCGTGCGCCCTTTCTAACTTAACCGTTAAAAAGAATCACTATGTGATATCTTGTCTTACTAATTGAATGTGATGTCTACTGTTATCTAGTTTTCAAAGAACACGTTTCGAAGGAATGATCCTTCAAAACTAAACAAGACAGGGAACGTTCTGTTTATAAGACCCCAGGTCTTATATTCCGTAATATATCCTTAGAAAGGAGGTGATCCAGCCGCACCTTCCGATACGGCTACCTTGTTACGACTTCACCCCAATCATCTGTCCCACCTTCGGCGGCTGGCTCCTAAAAGGTTACCTCACCGACTTCGGGTGTTACAAACTCTCGTGGTGTGACGGGCGGTGTGTACAAGGCCCGGGAACGTATTCACCGCGGCATGCTGATCCGCGATTACTAGCGATTCCAGCTTCACGCAGTCGAGTTGCAGACTGCGATCCGAACTGAGAACAGATTTGTGGGATTGGCTTAACCTCGCGGTTTCGCTGCCCTTTGTTCTGTCCATTGTAGCACGTGTGTAGCCCAGGTCATAAGGGGCATGATGATTTGACGTCATCCCCACCTTCCTCCGGTTTGTCACCGGCAGTCACCTTAGAGTGCCCAACTGAATGCTGGCAACTAAGATCAAGGGTTGCGCTCGTTGCGGGACTTAACCCAACATCTCACGACACGAGCTGACGACAACCATGCACCACCTGTCACTCTGCCCCCGAAGGGGACGTCCTATCTCTAGGATTGTCAGAGGATGTCAAGACCTGGTAAGGTTCTTCGCGTTGCTTCGAATTAAACCACATGCTCCACCGCTTGTGCGGGCCCCCGTCAATTCCTTTGAGTTTCAGTCTTGCGACCGTACTCCCCAGGCGGAGTGCTTAATGCGTTAGCTGCAGCACTAAGGGGCGGAAACCCCCTAACACTTAGCACTCATCGTTTACGGCGTGGACTACCAGGGTATCTAATCCTGTTCGCTCCCCACGCTTTCGCTCCTCAGCGTCAGTTACAGACCAGAGAGTCGCCTTCGCCACTGGTGTTCCTCCACATCTCTACGCATTTCACCGCTACACGTGGAATTCCACTCTCCTCTTCTGCACTCAAGTTCCCCAGTTTCCAATGACCCTCCCCGGTTGAGCCGGGGGCTTTCACATCAGACTTAAGAAACCGCCTGCGAGCCCTTTACGCCCAATAATTCCGGACAACGCTTGCCACCTACGTATTACCGCGGCTGCTGGCACGTAGTTAGCCGTGGCTTTCTGGTTAGGTACCGTCAAGGTGCCGCCCTATTTGAACGGCACTTGTTCTTCCCTAACAACAGAGCTTTACGATCCGAAAACCTTCATCACTCACGCGGCGTTGCTCCGTCAGACTTTCGTCCATTGCGGAAGATTCCCTACTGCTGCCTCCCGTAGGAGTCTGGGCCGTGTCTCAGTCCCAGTGTGGCCGATCACCCTCTCAGGTCGGCTACGCATCGTTGCCTTGGTGAGCCATTACCTCACCAACTAGCTAATGCGCCGCGGGTCCATCTGTAAGTGGTAGCCGAAGCCACCTTTTATGTTTGAACCATGCGGTTCAAACAAGCATCCGGTATTAGCCCCGGTTTCCCGGAGTTATCCCAGTCTTACAGGCAGGTTACCCACGTGTTACTCACCCGTCCGCCGCTAACATCAGGGAGCAAGCTCCCATCTGTCCGCTCGACTTGCATGTATTAGGCACGCCGCCAGCGTTCGTCCTGAGCCAGGATCAAACTCTCCGATAAAAAGTTTGACTGACTACGCACATCACTGTGCGATTTATAAAAAATGAATTAACAGGTACGTTTTGTCTTGTTTAGTTTTCAAAGATCATTTTGTTTGTGCGCTTTGTTAAAGTAACTTTATTAGTATATAACGTTACTTCTTCAAAGTCAACAACTTTTTTAAAAACATTTGGTGGAGCCTAGCGGGATCGAACCGCTGACCTCCTGCGTGCAAAGCAGGCGCTCTCCCAGCTGAGCTAAGGCCCCATTGAAATGGTCGGGAAGACAGGATTCGAACCTGCGACCCCATGGTCCCAAACCATGTGCTCTACCAAGCTGAGCTACTTCCCGATTGTCTATTCCATTAAAATAATGGCGCGCCCGAGAGGAGTCGAACCCCTAACCTTTTGATCCGTAGTCAAACGCTCTATCCAATTGAGCTACGGGCGCAAAATTTAATGCCGAGGGCCGGACTTGAACCGGCACGGTAGTCACCTACCGCAGGATTTTAAGTCCTGTGTGTCTGCCAATTCCACCACCCCGGCGTGGATGGTATAGTTGGAGCGGAAGACGGGATTCGAACCCGCGACCCCCACCTTGGCAAGGTGGTGTTCTACCACTGAACTACTTCCGCAGACAGGATGTCCAGTTTTGATAACTGTTATCCTATATAATGCGGGTGAAGGGACTTGAACCCCCACGTCATAAAGACACTAGATCCTAAGTCTAGCGCGTCTGCCAATTCCGCCACACCCGCGTAAAAATGGTGAGCCATGAAGGACTCGAACCTTCGACCCTCTGATTAAAAGTCAGATGCTCTACCAACTGAGCTAATGGCTCTTCTTAGAAGAGACTTGAGTATTATATCATATAAAAGTGGTGCCGGCAAGAGGACTTGAACCCCCAACCTACTGATTACAAGTCAGTTGCTCTACCAATTGAGCTACACCGGCAAAATGGTGGAGGATGACGGGCTCGAACCGCCGACCCTCTGCTTGTAAGGCAGATGCTCTCCCAGCTGAGCTAATCCTCCATTATTGCACTAGCGTGCAACTGCTTGGCGGCGTCCTACTCTCACAGGGGGAAACCCCCGACTACCATCGGCGCTGAAGAGCTTAACTTCCGTGTTCGGCATGGGAACGGGTGTGACCTCTTCGCTATCGCCACCAAACAAATGCCTTCGGGATGAAGGTACTGGGCGTTTCTCACAGGATGTGAGAGCCCTTAGCGGAGTTTCTTTCCGCCTTTTAGAGAGATGTTCTCTCAAAACTAGATAACAGATGTGACATCAATCAAAATGTGGTTAAGTCCTCGATCGATTAGTATCTGTCAGCTCCATGTGTCGCCACACTTCCACCTCAGACCTATCAACCTGATCATCTTTCAGGGATCTTACTTCCTTGCGGAATGGGAAATCTCATCTTGAGGGGGGCTTCATGCTTAGATGCTTTCAGCACTTATCCCGTCCGCACATAGCTACCCAGCGATGCCCTTGGCAGAACAACTGGTACACCAGCGGTGCGTCCATCCCGGTCCTCTCGTACTAAGGACAGCTCCTCTCAAATTTCCTGCGCCCGCGACGGATAGGGACCGAACTGTCTCACGACGTTCTGAACCCAGCTCGCGTACCGCTTTAATGGGCGAACAGCCCAACCCTTGGGACCGACTACAGCCCCAGGATGCGATGAGCCGACATCGAGGTGCCAAACCTCCCCGTCGATGTGGACTCTTGGGGGAGATAAGCCTGTTATCCCCGGGGTAGCTTTTATCCGTTGAGCGATGGCCCTTCCATGCGGAACCACCGGATCACTAAGCCCGACTTTCGTCCCTGCTCGACTTGTAGGTCTCGCAGTCAAGCTCCCTTGTGCCTTTACACTCTGCGAATGATTTCCAACCATTCTGAGGGAACCTTTGGGCGCCTCCGTTACCTTTTAGGAGGCGACCGCCCCAGTCAAACTGCCCACCTGACACTGTCTCCCCGCCCGATAAGGGCGGCGGGTTAGAAGGTCAATACAGCCAGGGTAGTATCCCACCGATGCCTCCACCGAAGCTGGCGCTCCGGTTTCCAAGGCTCCTACCTATCCTGTACAAGCTGTACCAACATTCAATATCAGGCTGCAGTAAAGCTCCACGGGGTCTTTCCGTCCTGTCGCGGGTAACCTGCATCTTCACAGGTACTATAATTTCACCGAGTCTCTCGTTGAGACAGTGCCCAGATCGTTGCGCCTTTCGTGCGGGTCGGAACTTACCCGACAAGGAATTTCGCTACCTTAGGACCGTTATAGTTACGGCCGCCGTTTACTGGGGCTTCAATTCGCACCTTCGCTTACGCTAAGCGCTCCTCTTAACCTTCCAGCACCGGGCAGGCGTCAGCCCCTATACTTCGCCTTACGGCTTCGCAGAGACCTGTGTTTTTGCTAAACAGTCGCCTGGGCCTATTCACTGCGGCTCTCTCGGGCTTGCACCCTAACAGAGCACCCCTTCTCCCGAAGTTACGGGGTCATTTTGCCGAGTTCCTTAACGAGAGTTCTCTCGATCACCTTAGGATTCTCTCCTCGCCTACCTGTGTCGGTTTGCGGTACGGGCACCTCTCACCTCGCTAGAGGCTTTTCTTGGCAGTGTGGAATCAGGAACTTCGCTACTATATTTCGCTCGCCATCACAGCTCAGCCTTATGGGAAACGGATTTGCCTATTTCCCAGCCTAACTGCTTGGACGCGGATATCCAATACCGCGCTTACCCTATCCTCCTGCGTCCCCCCATTGCTCAAATGGTGAGGAGGTGGTACAGGAATATCAACCTGTTGTCCATCGCCTACGCCTTTCGGCCTCGGCTTAGGTCCCGACTAACCCTGAGCGGACGAGCCTTCCTCAGGAAACCTTAGGCATTCGGTGGAGGGGATTCTCACCCCTCTTTCGCTACTCATACCGGCATTCTCACTTCTAAGCGCTCCACCAGTCCTTCCGGTCTGGCTTCACAGCCCTTAGAACGCTCTCCTACCACTGTTCGAAGAACAGTCCGCAGCTTCGGTGATACGTTTAGCCCCGGTACATTTTCGGCGCAGAGTCACTCGACCAGTGAGCTATTACGCACTCTTTAAATGGTGGCTGCTTCTAAGCCAACATCCTGGTTGTCTAAGCAACTCCACATCCTTTTCCACTTAACGTATACTTTGGGACCTTAGCTGGCGGTCTGGGCTGTTTCCCTTTCGACTACGGATCTTATCACTCGCAGTCTGACTCCCAAGGATAAGTCATTGGCATTCGGAGTTTGACTGAATTCGGTAACCCGGTAGGGGCCCCTAGTCCAATCAGTGCTCTACCTCCAAGACTCTTACCTTGAGGCTAGCCCTAAAGCTATTTCGGAGAGAACCAGCTATCTCCAGGTTCGATTGGCATTTCACCCCTACCCACACCTCATCCCCGCACTTTTCAACGTGCGTGGGTTCGGGCCTCCATTCAGTGTTACCTGAACTTCACCCTGGACATGGGTAGATCACCTGGTTTCGGGTCTACGACCACGTACTCATGCGCCCTATTCAGACTCGCTTTCGCTGCGGCTCCGCATCTTCTGCTTAACCTTGCACGGGATCGTAACTCGCCGGTTCATTCTACAAAAGGCACGCCATCACCCGTTAACGGGCTCTGACTACTTGTAGGCACACGGTTTCAGGATCTCTTTCACTCCCCTTCCGGGGTGCTTTTCACCTTTCCCTCACGGTACTGGTTCACTATCGGTCACTAGGGAGTATTTAGCCTTGGGAGATGGTCCTCCCGGATTCCGACGGAATTTCACGTGTTCCGCCGTACTCAGGATCCACTCAGGAGAGAACGAAGTTTTGACTACAGGGCTGTTACCTCCTATGGCGGGCCTTTCCAGACCTCTTCATCTACCTCGTTCCTTTGTAACTCCGTACAGAGTGTCCTACAACCCCAAGAGGCAAGCCTCTTGGTTTGGGCTAATCCCGTTTCGCTCGCCGCTACTCAGGGAATCGCATTTGCTTTCTCTTCCTCCGGGTACTTAGATGTTTCAGTTCCCCGGGTCTGCCTTCTCATATCCTATGAATTCAGATATGGATACCACTCCATTACGAGTGGTGGGTTTCCCCATTCGGAAATCTCCGGATCAAAGCTTGCTTACAGCTCCCCGAAGCATATCGGTGTTCGTCCCGTCCTTCATCGGCTCCTAGTGCCAAGGCATCCACCGTGCGCCCTTTCTAACTTAACCGTTAAAAAGTATCACTATGTGATATCTTGTCTTACTAATTGAATGTGATGTCTACTGTTATCTAGTTTTCAAAGAACACGTTTCGAAGGAATGATCCTTCAAAACTAAACAAGACAGGGAACGTTCTGTTTATAAGACCCAAGGTCTTATATTCCGTAATATATCCTTAGAAAGGAGGTGATCCAGCCGCACCTTCCGATACGGCTACCTTGTTACGACTTCACCCCAATCATCTGTCCCACCTTCGGCGGCTGGCTCCTAAAAGGTTACCTCACCGACTTCGGGTGTTACAAACTCTCGTGGTGTGACGGGCGGTGTGTACAAGGCCCGGGAACGTATTCACCGCGGCATGCTGATCCGCGATTACTAGCGATTCCAGCTTCACGCAGTCGAGTTGCAGACTGCGATCCGAACTGAGAACAGATTTGTGGGATTGGCTTAACCTCGCGGTTTCGCTGCCCTTTGTTCTGTCCATTGTAGCACGTGTGTAGCCCAGGTCATAAGGGGCATGATGATTTGACGTCATCCCCACCTTCCTCCGGTTTGTCACCGGCAGTCACCTTAGAGTGCCCAACTGAATGCTGGCAACTAAGATCAAGGGTTGCGCTCGTTGCGGGACTTAACCCAACATCTCACGACACGAGCTGACGACAACCATGCACCACCTGTCACTCTGCCCCCGAAGGGGACGTCCTATCTCTAGGATTGTCAGAGGATGTCAAGACCTGGTAAGGTTCTTCGCGTTGCTTCGAATTAAACCACATGCTCCACCGCTTGTGCGGGCCCCCGTCAATTCCTTTGAGTTTCAGTCTTGCGACCGTACTCCCCAGGCGGAGTGCTTAATGCGTTAGCTGCAGCACTAAGGGGCGGAAACCCCCTAACACTTAGCACTCATCGTTTACGGCGTGGACTACCAGGGTATCTAATCCTGTTCGCTCCCCACGCTTTCGCTCCTCAGCGTCAGTTACAGACCAGAGAGTCGCCTTCGCCACTGGTGTTCCTCCACATCTCTACGCATTTCACCGCTACACGTGGAATTCCACTCTCCTCTTCTGCACTCAAGTTCCCCAGTTTCCAATGACCCTCCCCGGTTGAGCCGGGGGCTTTCACATCAGACTTAAGAAACCGCCTGCGAGCCCTTTACGCCCAATAATTCCGGACAACGCTTGCCACCTACGTATTACCGCGGCTGCTGGCACGTAGTTAGCCGTGGCTTTCTGGTTAGGTACCGTCAAGGTGCCGCCCTATTCGAACGGCACTTGTTCTTCCCTAACAACAGAGCTTTACGATCCGAAAACCTTCATCACTCACGCGGCGTTGCTCCGTCAGACTTTCGTCCATTGCGGAAGATTCCCTACTGCTGCCTCCCGTAGGAGTCTGGGCCGTGTCTCAGTCCCAGTGTGGCCGATCACCCTCTCAGGTCGGCTACGCATCGTTGCCTTGGTGAGCCATTACCTCACCAACTAGCTAATGCGCCGCGGGTCCATCTGTAAGTGGTAGCCGAAGCCACCTTTTATGTTTGAACCATGCGGTTCAAACAAGCATCCGGTATTAGCCCCGGTTTCCCGGAGTTATCCCAGTCTTACAGGCAGGTTACCCACGTGTTACTCACCCGTCCGCCGCTAACATCAGGGAGCAAGCTCCCATCTGTCCGCTCGACTTGCATGTATTAGGCACGCCGCCAGCGTTCGTCCTGAGCCAGGATCAAACTCTCCGATAAAAGTTTGACTGACTACGCACATCGCTGTGCGATTTATAAAAAATGAATTAACAGGTACGTTTTGTCTTGTTTAGTTTTCAAAGATCATTTTGTTCGTCGACTTCGTTTAAGCGACTTTATTATTATAACTCGCTGACTCAGTGAAGTCAATAACTTTTTTGAATTTCTTTTTTGATCATTGCCTTGTTTAGCGGCAACGAATAATAATATACCACCTTGTAAATAATAGTGCAATAGTTTTTTTGAAGAAATACTTAAGGATTTAAAAAGAGCGGCATCCTTTCACTTGAAGGATGCCGCTCTTCTTTATTAGCGCTGTCTCATTTGCGGGAATAACAGCACATCACGAATAGAAGGTGCATTCGTCAGCAGCATAACCAGACGGTCGATACCAATTCCTAAGCCTCCTGTTGGCGGCATGCCGTATTCCAGAGCTTCAACAAAGTCTTCATCCATTAAATGAGCTTCATCGTTACCAGCTTCACGTTCTTTTAATTGCTCTTCAAAACGTTCTCTTTGATCAATAGGATCATTCAGCTCTGTAAACGCGTTTGCATGTTCACGGCCAACGATAAACAGTTCAAAACGATCTGTAAAACGCGGGTCCTCTGGATTTTTCTTGGCTAGAGGAGAGATTTCTACAGGATGTCCGTAAATAAACGTTGGCTGAATCAGCGTTTCTTCGATTTTTTGTTCGAAGAATTCGTTGATGATATGGCCTACCGTCATAGAATCTTTTATCTCTACGCCATGTTCTTTTGCGTATTCACGCGCTTGTTGAACATTAACTTCTTCCCAAAAATCAACACCAGTCGCTTCTTTGACTGCGTCAACCATATGGATTCTTTTCCATTCAGGTTTAAGGTCGATTTGTTCTTCACCGTATTGGATCGTAGTCGTACCAAGCACTTCTTGGGCAATATGAGCAACGAGGTTTTCAGTTAAGCTCATGATATCTTTATAGTCCGCATATGCTTCATATAACTCAATCATCGTGAATTCAGGGTTATGGCGTGTAGAGACACCTTCATTACGGAAAACACGGCCGATTTCATAAACCTTTTCTAATCCGCCGACAATCAGACGTTTTAGGTGCAGTTCAATTGCAATACGCATGTAGAGCGGAATATCCAATGCATTGTGATGGGTGATAAACGGGCGTGCAGAAGCGCCCCCAGGAATGCTATGCATTGTCGGTGTTTCTACTTCTAAGTATCCGTGATCATCAAGGTATCTTCTCATAGCTTGAATGATCTTGCTTCGTGCGATGAACGTATGTTTGCTGTCTGGATTTACGATAAGATCCAGATAGCGCTGGCGGTAGCGCTGCTCAACGTCTTTTAAACCATGGTATTTGTCAGGAAGCGGACGAAGCGCTTTTGTCAGCAATTCAAAAGAAGTTGCTTTAACAGACAATTCGCCTACATTTGTTTTGAAGACTTTTCCGGTTACACCGATAAGATCCCCGAGGTCAGAAGACTTGAAGATTTCGTATTGGTCATCACCGACACTGTCTTTTCGTACATAGATTTGGATTTGGCCTTCTAAGTCCTGAAGATGGGCAAAACCAGCTTTTCCTTTACCTCGTTTTGTCATCATGCGGCCTGCGATTGTGACTTCAATCGCTTTTTCTTCTAACTCTTCTTTGGTTAGTTCTTGATATGCTGAAATAACTTCCTGAGATTGATGAGTTCTTTCAAAACGTGCGCCGAACGGATCAATGCCGTTATCTCTCAGCTGGTTCATTTTATCGCGTCTGACTTGCAGCTGGTCATTCAATTCTTCATGGTTTTGCTCTTCTTGACTCATTGTTATCACTCCATTACAGATATTGTTTCATGAAAAAAGCAGAAAAACTGCCAGCATAAAACTGGCAGTGAGCAGCAAATAGAGGTGAGTATTATCCTACTTTTGCGTTTTGAAGCTCTTTTGCCTCAACTTCAACAGTAAATGCATCTAAAAGCTGCACAACCTCTTCTCTTGTCTCGCAATGATTGATGTCATTACGAACATTCGCATTGCCTCTTACGCCTTTCAGATACCATGCAGCGTGCTTTCTCATTTCTCTTACCGCTACGTTTTCACCTTTTAAGTCAATCAGGCGGTCAAGGTGCAGTTTGCATACAGCCATCTTTTCGCGTACTTGCGGCTCTTCTTTCAATTCACCTGTTTCAAGGTACTGAACCGTACGGTAAATCATCCACGGATTGCCCAATGCAGCGCGACCAATCATGACACCGTCTACTCCTGTTTCATCGAGCATACGCTTAGCATCCTGCGGCGTCTTAACATCGCCGTTTCCGATAACCGGAATTGATACTGATTGTTTTACTTCTTTAATGATGTCCCAGTTTGCGGTTCCTTCGTACATTTGAACTCTTGTACGGCCGTGGAGCGCAACTGCTTTTCCGCCGGCACGTTCTACAGCCTGTGCGTTTTTCACTGCGAAAATGTGGTCTTCATCCCAACCCATTCTCATTTTTACTGTAACTGGTTTATCAACGGCATCCACTACTGCAGAAACCATTTCGTAAATCTTATCAGGATCGAGAAGCCATTTCGCTCCCGCGTCACATTTTGTAATCTTCGGTACAGGGCATCCCATATTAATATCAATAATATCAGCAGTTGTGTTTTGGTCTACAAATTTCGCCGCTTCCACAAGGGTTTCCTTTTTTCCTCCAAAGATTTGAAGGCTGAGCGGTTTTTCGCGTTCATCAATGTAAAGCATCCCCATGGTTCTTGCATTGTTGTAAAGGATCGCTTTGTCACTGACCATTTCAGCGCATACCAACCCAGCACCGAATTCCTTTACAGTCAACCTGAATGCCGAGTTGCAGACACCAGCCATCGGGGCAAGGACAACCCGGTTTTTCAATTGAATATCTCCGATTTTAAACATATTTGACCTCCCTTCATCATTTGTTATCTTTTTCTGACGGCGCTAATTCGTCCACGCTTATATTTAAAACATCTGCTGCACCTTGAATGATGTCAGCTGACGGCAATCGGTTTCCGCGTTCAATTTCGCCGAGAATAGAAACTGATATACCTAATGCTTTTGCAAATCCTTCTTGAGTATAACCTTTCAGCTTTCTGAATGCACGAATTCGTCTACCCCAGATATCTGCTTCCATACTCTTACACCTTCTTGGTCTGTTTCCGCGCTTATTGCCTCTTCTTCAACCTGCTGGCAAATCTCCGCGAGCGGCACAAGGACAAACAAACGCTCATACATTCTCGGATGCGGAACAATTAGTTGCTCTGTTTCAATATTTTCACGATTAAACAGCAAAATGTCAAGGTCTGCCGTCCGCGGTCCCCATCTTACTTCCCTTGTTCTGCCTAACTCATATTCTATATGCTGTGTCAGTTCTAGAAGTTCAAAAGGGTTCATCGATGTCGTGATTTCAACAGCCATATTCAAGAATTCAGCTTGATCTTCGTATCCGACCGGATCAGTTTCGTAAATAGAGGATACTTTAGTAACTGTCACCTCATCATGTTGATGCAACAATGTCACCGCTCGCCTTAAATACTTTTCTTTATCTCCAATGTTCGACCCAAGCGCAATATAAGCTATATTGTTCATGATTTTTTTCTCGTGATTTCAATCGCTACTGATTTATAGTGTCCGGGAATTGGCGGATCGGGCTTAATGACTTTCACAGTACATTGCTTTACTGGCTTAAATTTGTTAAGGACAGATTCAGCAATACGTTCCGCCAGTGTTTCCACCAATTTCACAGGTTCCCCTTCTACGATATCTTTACATACGTGATAGAGCTCAGCGTAGTTGATCGTTTCCTCAAGGTCGTCTGTTTGTCCGGCTTTGCTTAAATCCAGCTCAGCGGTTAGATCAACTTTAAACCGCTGACCAAGCTTGTTTTCCTCTTTGAACACACCGTGATATCCGTAAAACTCCATTCCTTCTACATAGACTTTATCCATGGTGCTTCCCTCCCTTATTCAGCATTGCGTCCATCATTTTCGCCATTCTGGCAATTTGTTTTACATCATGGACCCTGACGATGTCGCAGCCTTTTTGAATCCCGAGACACACAGTTGCACCTGTGCCCTCAGTCCGCTCCTCAGGCGGAAGATCCAACACACGTCCGATGAATCTTTTTCGGGAGGTTGCCAAAAGAACCGGATACCCCAGTCCGCTGAAAATCTCGAGTTTGTTCATCACTGCCAAATTATCGTGATAGGTTTTTGCGAAACCAATTCCAGGATCAAGAATAATGTTCTTCTCCTCCACACCGGCCTCAACAGCGATTTTCACACTCTCCAATAAGTCCGATAACATATCCGGCAATAAGTCATTGTAATTCCTCTCTGGGCGGTTATGCATGAGAACAATCGGAACGTTGTGTTCGGCTGCAACAGATGCCATCTTCGGGTCATGTTTCGCTCCCCAAATATCATTGATGATAGATGCGCCGGCTTTAACAGCTTCATCTGCGACAGAAGCCTTGTACGTATCTACAGAAATCGGCACGCCCAGTTCTTTTGTGATACGCTCAATTACAGGAATCACTCTGGACATTTCCTCATCCTCTGACACATACTCGGCGCCGGGCCTTGTGGATTCTCCTCCGATGTCAATGATATGGGCACCGTCATCGATCATCTCTTTCGCGTGCAGCAACGCTTTGTCCAAGCTGTCATATTTTCCGCCGTCCGAGAAAGAGTCAGGCGTTACGTTTAAAATCCCCATCACCAGTGTCTTCTCGTTATATGATAAAGCGCTGGGCTTGGTGTGGATTACTTGTGTTTGGTCTATTGTTTGCTGCGCCATTCTCTTCCCCTCTTTTCATGAATCATGTTCTTTATTTCTTTTTTGTAAAGCATTTGAAGTGCAGAGAACGCTTCTCCGCTTTGACCCGCATAGCTTGCATTTTCTATTTTAGTAAATGGGATGATTTCCAGAACCGAGTTTGTCATCCACGCTTCATCAGCTGTCAAAAGAGCTTCCAGCGCGTATCGGCCCGTTTTGAGCTCCAGTCCTAATTTCTTTGCATTTTCAATGACAAAACGTCTCGTGACGCCGTCCAGAATACCTGTATCAATAGACGGAGTGTAAATGCAGCTGCCTTTTCTCCAGAAAACATTTGATATGATGCCTTCTGCAACAGCTCCATCGTCCGTCAAGAAAATCCCTTCGATACGCGGATCATTTCCGATTTCCCTTTTCGCATACATATTATTTAAATAATGATGAGATTTTAATCGGAACGTGCCCTCTGGTGTGTTTCTCCTTATTGATAAAACCTTACCTTCTTTTTGCATAGGAAGGCTTTCTGGGTTCAGCTGGTTCACAATACATAAAACAGTGGGGCTATCGTAAGTCTGGGCAACAAAGCCTTTATCGCTGATGCCGGCTGATATGTTCAATCTGACGCGGGCATCGCCATCCCTGATATCATTCAGCCAAAGCAGCTTGTCCAGCATCTCAAGAACCTCATGCTTTGAAACAGTATATTCGATTTGCAGATCTAAGAGCGCACGCTCAAGCCTTTCTATATGCCAATCAAGTAAAAACGGACACCCTTCGTAGAGCCTGAAGGTTTCGAAAACACCGATCCCATATAAAAAACCATGGTCAAAAGGAGAAAGAACTGCATCTTTCTCCTCTATATACCGGCCGTTAACATATATCATCACGCAATAACTTCCTTGCGGTATGTCTCAATGAAATTTCTGAGCATTTCTTTCCCAAATGAGGTCATAATGGATTCCGGGTGAAATTGCACGCCCTCAATCGGGAGGTCATTGTGGCGAATGGCCATGATTTCTCCTTCTTTCGTTTGTGCTGTTACTGTAAAACAGCTTGGCAGTGTCTCAGGTTTTACGATTAGCGAGTGATAACGAGTCGCAACAAGGGGATTTTTCAAACCTTCAAAGATTGTCTTGCCGTCATGCTCGATATTCGAGGTTTTTCCGTGCATCAGCCGCTCTGCTCTCACCACGTCACCACCAAACACTTGTGCGATGGACTGATGTCCGAGACAAACACCGAAAATGGGGATTCTTCCTGCAAAATGTTTAATTGCTTCTAGGCTAATCCCTGCCTCATCGGGGCTGCACGGTCCGGGTGAAATCATCAGAAAATCCGGAGACAGATCTTCAATTTCTTCAATCGTGATGTCGTCATTGCGTTTCACAATCAATTCTTCCCCAAGCTCGCCTAAATACTGCACCAAGTTGTACGTGAATGAATCGTAGTTATCAATCATTAAAATCATGTCTCAGCTCTCCTCATCTCATTTTTGGTCTCTTCTTTGCTCAGCTCTAACGCCTTTTGCATCGCAAAAGCTTTTTTGAATGATTCCCTGTATTCGTGCTTTGGAACAGAATCAATCACAACTCCTGCGCCGGACTGCATGAATGCCTGCCCTCCGGTTGCATAAATGGTTCGGATGACGATATTAAAATGAAGATCGTTGTTATATCCAAACCACCCTATAGATCCAGTATAAAGCCCGCGGCGTGTCGGCTCAAGTTCTTCTATAATTTCCATCGTTCTTACTTTGGGAGCACCTGTAATGGTTCCTCCGGGAAATACGGCATGAATAATATCTACAGCATCGTACCCATCCTGCAGTTCCCCTTGAACGTTAGATACGATGTGCATCACATGCGAGTATTTTTCGATGGCCATAAACTCGTTCACGTTCACAGACCCGTACCTTGATACTCTCCCTAAATCATTTCGCTCAAGATCAACCAGCATGACATGTTCAGCGCGTTCTTTTTCATTATGGATCAATTCGTTTGCGAGCGCCTTATCTTCTTCATCAGTTTTCCCTCTTGAACGGGTGCCTGCAATCGGTCTCGTCTCTAATCGTTTACCCTTTTTGCTGACAAGAAGTTCAGGCGATCCGCAAATGATCTGGAAATCAGGTGTCTCTAAATAAGCCATATAAGGAGAAGGATTTACTTCTCTCAGGGTTTTGTAAACTTGATATGGGTGGGCAGACAGTGACTGTGACTGCCTTACTGATAGATTAACCTGAAACACATCTCCGCTGGCGATGTATTGTTTGATTTTCTCTACAGCCTGCGAGAATCCATCCTCAGTAAATGGCGCCGCGAAGGAACCGTCCGTTTCATGCTTTATCTCTCGCGAAGGAATAGCCGGAAGCTCAGTCAGCCACATCTGTTCCAGCCCAGATAACTTCGCGTCAGCGGATGCGTGATCAGAATCATTAACATGAGTAATCAGCCACAGAGACTCTTCTTGATGGTCATAAACTGCTATATCATCAAATACAAGAAAATAAATATCTGGCGTTTCCAAATCATCTAGTGACAGCATTTTAAAATTTTCAATGTAACGTGCGTAATCATAGCTGAGGAAACCGATTGCCCCGCCTTGAAAATCCGGAAGCTCATGATTTGTTTCTGTTTCCAGCGTTTTAAACCAGCTGTGGAAGGCGCGTAATGGGTCACCTTCTTTAAACAGTATCTCATCACCATGCTTAATAGTCGTCATCCCGTCTTTTCCTTTTACAGTCGCAATTGGATCAAGACCGGCTATACTGTATCTGCCGCCTCTCGCGCTTTCAAGCAGCACATGATGTTTTTTGGTTTGTGCAAGTTTCTCAAATTGTTGTAAGAATGAGTCTTTTAGAAAAGGTACTTTTTTGCCTGCCGGTCTGCGTTGTGCCATTTATATCATTCCTCTATTTTCTTTTTTGCTTGATTTTTATTGTAAAGCAATCTTGTTGGTGAAAAAAGTGAATTTCTCTTCCAAGAATATCATTCGAAACAGACACGGCATATTTGATGCAGAAATACAAAAAAACTCCCGGCGGGCCGGGAGTTTGGCTTTTTAATCGAATTGATACAGCGGCGTGCTCAGATAACGTTCGCCGTTACTTGGAATGACGGCCAATACTTTTTTGCCTTTTCCAAGCTTTTTCGCTACTTGAAGAGCAGCATAAATTGCCGCGCCTGATGAGATGCCTCCGAGAATTCCTTCTTCACGTGCAGCTCTGCGTGCATATTCGAATGCCTCTTCATTCTTTACAGGGAAGATTTCATCGTATACTTCTGTGTTTAAGATGTCCGGCACAAATCCAGCTCCGATTCCCTGAATTTTGTGGGGGCCCGGTTTTCCTCCTGAAAGAACAGGAGAGTCTGACGGTTCAACAGCGTAAATTTTGATGGAAGGGTATGCTTCCTTCAGAATCTCGCCCGCTCCTGTAATTGTTCCGCCTGTGCCGATACCGGCTACAAATGCATCAAGCTGGTCATCGCCAAATTGCTCAACGATTTCTTTACCCGTTGTTTGGCGGTGAATTTCTGGATTAGAAGGGTTATTAAACTGTTGCGGCACAAAGTATCCGTGCTTTTCAGCAAGCTCTTCAGCTTTCTTAATGGCACCTTTCATTCCTTCCGCACCCGGAGTCAGCACAAGCTCAGCACCATATGCGCGAAGAAGGTTGCGGCGCTCCATGCTCATTGTATCAGGCATAACCAATATGGCTTTTAATCCTTTAGCAGCAGCAACCATCGCAAGCCCGATTCCGGTATTTCCGCTTGTCGGTTCAATGATTGTGTCACCAGCTTTTAATTTCCCTTCTCTTTCAGCAGCTTCAATCATGGCTAATCCGATACGGTCTTTTACACTGCTTCCAGGGTTCATGTATTCAAGCTTTAGATATACATCTGCGCTATTCTCATCTGCAAGGCGATTTAATTTAACGATTGGCGTATTCCCTATTAATTCAGTAATGGAGTTTGCTACACGTACCATTCTCGACACCTCAATTTCCGACTATTTGTATTGGTATTATGTATATAATCTATCAATTTCAAAATTTTTTGTCAATCACTTAGTACTTTTTTCCCCATAAAACCAAGATACATCGGCTTCTTTCCAAAGCGTTTTGACTGTCGCTTTATCACCTAACTGATCCATTGCGATTTGCCGTCTGATCTGATCCTTCACTTCATCATATGAGAATGTTCTCGCCCTTAGTTTTTCTTTCAGCTGAATAACGGCGTATCCGTTACTTACCTTTATCGGTTCGTCAGACCATTCATCCTCTTTAATTGTTTTTGCTTCTTCAATGTATGCTGACGGAATGTTGTCTGATGCTTCTGTGACAAAGCCTAAATCTCCGCCGTATGGTGATGTGTATCTGTCTGCAGACCTTTCCGCCGCTACAGCTTCAAAGCTTGAGCCGCCTTTCAGCTCTTTCAGGACTTCTCTCGCTTCTTCTTCATCTTTTACCACAATGTGACGAATTCGATACGAATCATCAAACTGATACAGCTCTTTATTTTTATTGTAGAATGATTTCATTTCTTTATTTGAAATATCAATATCCTTTGTTAACAGTTCCTCAAGGAGAATATTATAACGAATTTGGTCTTTCCACTCTTTTTCTGTTGTACGTTCGTCTTCGTAAAAAGAATTGTTAACCGCCTTAATCAACAAAAACTCACGATCAATTTCGTTTTTAGACACTTTGAGATTGTTCTTTTTGGCGAGCTGCTCAACGACTCGGGCATTGATCATATCTTCAAGTGTCGACTTTCCATATTGATCTTCCATTTCTTTCAGCCACTCTTGTCTCGTCACGCTTTTGCTTCCGACAGTCGCAATAGACTCCCCGGATGGCGATGCGCCGGCTTGGGATTTCGTCAGCGTATATGCAACGGCAATACAGCAAACCAACAGCGCCCCTAAAATAACGGTCCACATTGTTCTTGATTTCAAACCTGCTTTCAGCTCCTTTATTGAAATGTAAAAAACCCGCTAAAGAGCTTAGCGGGTAGTTTGGTCACGAAGCCCTTCCAGCTCTTCTTTTGTAAATAAGTACTTTTCATTACAAAAATGGCATACTGCTTCGGCTTGTCCATCTTCTTCTATCATATCTTGTATTTCTTTTTTGCCTAGCCCTAAAATGGCTGTTTCAAAACGTTCTTTTGAACAAGAACAATGGAATTGAACAGGCATCGTTTCCAAAATCTCAGGCTTCTCGCCTAGAACTTCTTCTAAAATTTCTTCTGGTGTCAGTCCTTTTTGGATGAGCTTTGAAATCGGCTCTACTTGGGATAGACGTTCTTCAATTTTTGTGATGGTTTCATCATCTGTTCCCGGCATAAGCTGAATAATAAAGCCGCCCGCCGCAAGAATGGTATTATCAGGATTCACGAGCACACCGACGCCTACCGATGAAGGAACCTGCTCAGATGACACAAGATAGTAGGTGAAATCATCTCCCAATTCTCCTGAAACAATTTCTGTTTGTCCTGTAAAGAACTCGCGCAATCCTAAATCTTTTACGACACTTAACGTTCCGCTTGTTCCAACCGCACGTCTGACATCAAGCTTGCCTTGTTCATTTAAATCAAAATGAACTTGCGGGTTAGAGACGTATGCTCTGACTTCTCCTTTTGCGTTAGCATCAGCTACAATAGCACCGATCGGGCCTCCGCCCTCGATTTTCACTGTCAGCTTATCTTCGCCCTTCAGCATAGCGCCGAGCATAAGCGAAGCTGTCATTGTACGGCCCAGTGCGGCGGATGCTGTCGGCCACGTGCCATGTCGTTTTTGTCCTTCGTTTACCATATCAGTTGTTCTCGCTGCATAAGCGCGCACTTTTCCGTCATACGCAAGTGCTTTTATTAAATAATCCATTCCAAAACCTCCTATACACTTCCTACGCGGTTTCGTTCATAAATCAATTCCAGCCCTTTTAAAGTCAAGAATGGATCTACGATATCTATGCAATCTGATTCATTTGCAATGAGCGACGCAAGGCCTCCGGTCGCAATGACCTTTGGTTCCTGTTTTGCCTGCCATTTCATTCGCTTTACAATTCCTTCTACTTGTCCGACATAGCCAAATAAAATTCCAGATTGCATCGCGCTAACCGTGTTTTTTCCAATAATATTGTCAGGCCGGGTGATTTCGATACGAGGAAGCTTTGCCGCACGCGAATAAAGCGCCTCTGTTGAAATCGTAATCCCAGGAGCAATTGCTCCGCCCATATATTGTTTGTTTTCATCAATATAGCAATACGTTGTGGCAGTTCCAAAATCAACGACAATTAACGGATTGCCGTATAGATGTATCGCAGCAACTGCATTTACGATTCTGTCTGCTCCCACTTCTTTCGGATTGTCATATTTTATATTCAAACCTGTTTTCATACCCGGTCCGACAATTTGCGGCTCGATATGAAAGTATTTTGTGCACATTCTTTCTAACGCAAACATAATTGGCGGCACAACAGATGAAATAATAATGCCATCTATCTGTTCAAACATAAGCCCGGAATGCTCAAATAAAGAGCGTAAAATCATTCCAAACTCATCTTCTGTTTTATGCCTGCTTGTCTCTATACGCCAGTGATATTCTAATTTCCCATCATGATATACACCAAGTACAGTATTGGTGTTCCCCACATCGATAACCAGTAACAACCTCTATCACCACTTTTGAATAGTTTCTCTACTTTACTTTTTACAAACATTCTACAATACCATACACGATCAGCGGCTTATTTGTAAACAAAACGATACCAGAACTGGATGATTGTAAAAGCCGCGACCTAACTGATGATTTACATAAAAAAACTGCCGGCGTCAGCCGGCAGTTTTTAGAAAGAAAGCGAATTACTCTGTTGTATCGTCTTTCTTTTCTTCTGTTTTTGTCAGAATGTTTACTTTCACGTCATCGTTCTTCTCTTCATCAGAGAAATTGCGTTCAGGTAACGATCCATGATCGACAAGATGTTTGATTTGTTCAGCATCCAGTGTTTCAACTTTCAGAAGCGTTTGAGCAATCAATTCAAGCTTGTCACGATTTTCAGTCAGGATTTGTTTCGCGCGCTCATAACATTCTTTAATGATACGCTGAATTTCCTGGTCAATTTCGTAAGCGATTTGATCACTGTAGTTCTGTTCGTTGTTGAAATCACGGCCTAAGAATACTTGGCCGCCCTGAGACTGTCCAAATTGCAACGGACCCAGTTTTTCTGACATACCGAATTCTGTAACCATTCGTCTTGCAATATTCGTCGCACGCTGGAAGTCATTGTGCGCCCCTGTGCTGACTTCACCGAAAATGATTTCTTCAGCGACACGCCCGCCCAAGAGGCCGACAATTTTATCAAGCAGCTCCGGCTTTGTCTGGAAGTAACGGTCTTCTCTTGGAAGCATAACAGCATAACCGCCAGCCTGGCCCCGAGGAACAATCGTTACTTTATGAACCATATCAGCCTCATCTAAAACGAGTCCGATCACGGTGTGTCCGCCTTCGTGATAAGCCACGATATTGCGTTCTTTTTTGGAGATGACGCGGCTTTTCTTAGCAGGTCCGGCAATTACGCGGTCCGTCGCTTCGTCAATATCACGCGCATCGATTTTTTTCTTGTTTTGACGAGCCGCCACAAGAGCAGCTTCATTCAAAAGATTTTCTAAGTCAGCGCCTGAGAATCCAGGTGTTCTCATGGCGATTGATTTCAAGTTAACCGTTTCGTCCAGCGGTTTATTTCTCGCATGGACTTTCAATACAGCTTCACGGCCAATGACATCTGGGCGGTCCACTGTGATTTGACGGTCAAAACGTCCCGGACGAAGTAAGGCTGGGTCCAAGATGTCCGCACGGTTCGTCGCAGCAATGATGATGATTCCTTCATTGGCGCTGAATCCGTCCATTTCAACAAGCAATTGGTTTAGCGTCTGTTCACGTTCATCGTGTCCGCCGCCGAGACCCGCTCCACGCTGGCGTCCGACTGCGTCAATCTCATCAATGAAAATCAAACAAGGCGCATTCTTTTTCGCATTTTCAAACAAGTCACGCACACGGGAAGCACCGACACCTACAAACATTTCAACGAAATCAGATCCGCTGATGCTGAAGAAAGGTACGCCAGCTTCACCCGCACAAGCTTTGGCAAGCAATGTTTTACCGGTACCCGGAGGTCCGACTAACAGCACGCCTTTTGGTATTCTTGCGCCAAGTTCGGCAAACTTGCGGGGATCTTTCAGAAAGTCAACAACTTCAACGAGTTCTTGTTTTTCTTCGTCAGCCCCTGCAACGTCTTTAAATTTGACGCGTTTCTTTTCCTCTGTATACAGCTTCGCCTTGCTCTTCCCAAAGTTCATGACACGGCTGCCGCCGCCTTGAGCCTGATTGAGCAGGAAGAAAAACAGAATAAAGATAATGACAAACGGGATGATGGTCGTCAAGAACGTCACCCAACCGCTTGTTTCTTGAGCGGGCTCAACCTTTACGTCTGTCTTTTTCAAAGCATTAAATATCTGGTCTGCTCCCTTTCCTTCAGGAACATGAGTCAAGAAGTATTGATCTTTGTCGTAGTTTTTCAGCTGCCCTTTTACCTCATAAACACCTCTGACAGGCTGAACCGATACGCTATCAACTTTCCCGTCATCCAGGTTTTTGATAAACGTACTGTACGACATATTTTCTGTTTTCGGATTTGAGGTCTGGAAGTAGCTCACAACCCCGATTACTACTAATAAAATAAGTAAATAAAAAATGGTATTACGGAAGACCCGATTCATTCCTTACCTCCTCCCACAGTAAGCACAACTATGTTCAATAGTACCATAGAAAATCATTCCAATACAAACAATAACCATCTCGGAAGCAGGCTGCCGATCAGCTTTCATAAACTGCCGGTTTTAACACTCCGATATAAGGCAGATTGCGATAGCGCTCAGCATAATCAAGTCCGTAACCCACTACAAACGCGTCAGGAACTTCAAAGCCTACAAAGTCTGCTTTAATGTCCGCTTTTCTTCCGCTCGGTTTATCCAAAAGGGTAACAATCTTAATTGATTTTGCTTTACGGTATCGGAAGAGCTCTACTAGATAACTTAAGGTTAACCCACTGTCGATGATATCTTCAATAATTAAGATGTCCCGGCCCTCTACAGATGTATCCAAATCTTTGATGATTTTTACTTCTCCAGAAGAAACCGTGGAGTTTCCGTAGCTTGATACATCCATGAAATCCATTTCCAAATATGTATCAATATGTTTGATAAGATCCGCCATAAAAGGAAGCGCTCCTTTTAACACGCCGATTGCCAACGGAAATGTATCTTGATACTCGCTTGTTAGTTCTGCGCCTAACTCTTTTACTTTCTCTTGTATCTCTTCCTCAGAGATCAGTACTTTCTCGATATCATGTTTCATCATGATTTTGCTTGCCCCCTACACTTTTCATGCTGTCTATATTGTAATACAATGCGGTCGCTATTTGGAATCACAAGATCTTCAAAAATTGATTTTTTCAAGCCCGGTATCCAGATAATTTCACCGCTTGCGTCTGTCACAATCGGCCAGTTGTCTCTTTCCCTGAGAGGCAATTTCTTATCAATAAATATATCCTTTACCTTTTTCGAGCCGTTCATCCCTTTTAGTTTGATCCGGTCTCCAGCTTTTCTTGTCCGAATCGTCAAGGGAAAACTCACCATTTTTTCACTTGTAATAAAAACAGCATTCCCATGTTCTTCAGGCGATTCCACATATCGCTTTGCCTCTATCAGAAATCCATTGGGGAGCACTTCCGTTTCATCAGCAGCTCCGCTTATTTGGTATTCAAAGGGAACATTTTTGCACTGCCATTGTTCAAATGTAAACAAACATGTCTGATATGATTTGACCACCTTCAGCCCTTTCGGAAAGTTCAATACTCCTGAAGGACCGCCCTTTTCCGCCCATTCGAGAAACTGCTGAATGTGATGAGCTGAAAAGGAGGATGGAACGTTTTCATAAAGATAGTTTAATATTAGTTGAACTCCTCTTCTTTGTAAAGGCATCGGGAGGGCAAGCAATTGAGAGGAATTAATTTCAACTGATGTATTAGACTGGCTTGTGATTACTTTATTCATTTCTTCTTTCGTTAATGACTGTAAGAAATGCTCATCTTCCGTCAGTGCTTCACTTACTTTCTGAAACCTTTTATGCACATCCGGCGACTCCTGTTTCAGAAACGGGAGCACTGTTTTTCTAAATCTGTTTCTTGTGTAGTCATCTTTGGCGTTGCTTTCATCCGTCCGGTAGCTCAAGCCGTTTTGATGGCAGTAGTGAAGGATCTCTTCCTTTGTAATGGGTAAGAGCGGCCTAATGATTCGTCCCGTCCCAAAACGTCTGACGGGCTGAATTCCTGCAAGTCCCGCTCCAAGTGTGCCCTTAGCAAGTCTCATAAGCATCGTTTCAACCTGGTCATCACCATGATGCGCAAGCGCCAGATAGTCCGCTTGATGCTTCGACATGACGTCCTCAAAGAACTGGTAGCGGCAATCACGTGCGGCGGCCTGCTTATTGAGACCTTTTTCCTGCGCATATGCAGTTACATGAATCTGAGCCGTTTCACACGCGAGCTGCTCAGCCTTGCAATAAGCTTGGACAAAACGCATGTCCTCCTCGGATTCCGGGCCCCTGAACCGATGGTCGACATGAGCCGCAATGATATTTGCTGAACGTCCGCATAACGTATGCAACGCGTGAAGAAGAGCTATTGAATCCGGACCACCGGAAACGCCTACAATGATTGTCGCCCCTTTTAACTCAAGATTGTGTTTATGAAAAAAATCTTTGACACTTTTCACAATGTCCTCCTCGCAATGAGCAGGTTTTTTAAAGATATTCATATCCTATCACTTTCAATCCTTCCAAGCAAAGAAGAAGCATAGGCTTAGCAGATTAAGCCATTCAGATTAAGAAAAAGATAATGTAGGCGAAATAAAGTGCTAAAACGCTGATCACGATAAGCGTTGTTTCAAATAATCCCCCCGACTTAGCGGCCTTCTGTTTTGGGGTGTATCGTGTCTTCGTTACTTTCCCTTGGCGCGTTTTTTGCTGCCTTTGTCTTATGGCAGGCTGCGCCGGTGCTTTAGCAGCTTGTTTTCCCTGCACTGTCCTTTGCCCAGTGTCGAGCATATCTTTCTTCATTTCATCTGCGGATTGATAAGCCCCATTCAATGCTGAAATAAGCACTTTTTTATACTTTTTCAGCAGCGGGTGTCCTTCGATTAGAGATCTAAGCTGTTCCTTAGGCTGATTTGACTTCTTGAATTCTTTTTTATGCACGCTGTTGACCATAATCATGGCAACAGCAAACAGGTCGTAGGATGGCTCTGCTTTTCTCGTTCCATACCCCCAATAGCCTCTGTCGTAAAACTCGGTATACTCTTTTATCGCCCGGCCTGCCTTTGTCGTGCCGCCTACATCAATGCAGCGGATTCTTGCTGGCGGACCGGTTACGATCAGATTGTCAGGTTTAAGATCGCCGAATATCCATCCTTGCTGGTGAAGCACCGATAAGCTGGATAAAAGTTGAATGATCAATACCGGTATCCATTCTGCTCCTTTATCACTGACATAATTCAAAAGCAGCGGGCCTTTTATGTATTCCATTGCATAAAATGAAACCTTCGTATTTGCACTGGGGATATAGGCATCATCTGTATCAAAAAAAGAAGGCCCCATTGTAACGGACTGGGCCTTTGAGAAAGATTTCAAGACATTCACTTCAGAAGTAATAGACAAGCTGTCATCACTCACCTTTAAGGCAACATGTCCATCTGATGCTTCTGCCAAATACACAATTCCATTGGCCCCTTTTCCAAGCTGTTTACGCAGCGTATAAGTGTTTCCGTTCCACTTGCCTTTGATTGCCGTACCCGGCTTGAGGCTACATGCCAAACTCGTTAAAGCGTCGTTCATCATCTGCCAGCATGCTCCTTCTTGAGCGGATTTTTTCAAACTGCATTGTCGCTTCGCGTATCGCTGGGCCTGTAGGCGTGATGCCGCCTGTCGACAACTTTGCAAAGAGAGTGGAAAGAGATTGCAGCTTCGGTGTCCAGTTCAGCACAAGCTCGACCTCTTGTTGTTTCCCGGGAAATATACACATCGCAAATTCGTTATTCCCGATTCGGGAATTGAGACTGACAGACAAATCAATCAATGCCTCTTTTACAGTTGGAAGCTTAGGCGCCATACTCGCGCTTGTATCGACAAGAACCAACACCTGAAGATGCACCGTTTCTCCAAGCTCGTCTACCACTTCCATCACTTCGCCGCGTTTTTCCGGTGAAAGCTCCTCCATCTCCACATTCTTTCCAAGGATTTGTTTCAGCTCTTGATTGACTACACCTTGCAAGGTTTGCGTCATCGCTTTTTTTGTTACCATTTGCACCGTTTGTGAAAGCTGGGACGCATAAACGACTTGATGCACGCCGCCCCCGGCAAGCGCAATTCCTTCAACTTCCTTCATTGCCTCTGGGTCAATTTGATTTTCTTCCATTATACCTATCACATTTACCGTAATCCCCTGCTCCTTAGCATAAGCAGCCATTGCTAGCGGGTCTTCCCCATGATTCGAGCAGCCATCCGTTATCAACAAAATTTGATTTAAATGTCCGTTGTTCACATTCATTCCTCCTGGAGAATACGAGGATTCTCAGATTCATATATTCTCATCATCGCCAGAAGAAATTTGATTTATACTGAAGCATTATGAAATTTCTTGTTTGTTTTGAAAGATGGCCGGAACAGGAATCGATGCCCACTTTGGTGTATTGTGGTCAATCCGGACGACAACCACCGTCATATCGTCCTCGATCTGGCCGGATCTCGTGCGAATGACTTCCTCCATAAGCAAATCAGCAATCTCCTGCGGGTCATCTGTTTTTAAATCCTTCATTTTGCGTTTCATCCATAAATCATGATTTTCTACATGTTTTGGCCCCTCAAAAATACCATCACTCATCATGATCAAGAGGTCACCCGCTTTTAGCTGCTCACTCACAACCTCCACATCGAATTCATTAATAATGCCGATTGGCAGATTGCTCGCTTGAACTTTCATTACCTGATCACCCCTTTTGATAAAACTAGGCGTCGATCCAACCTTCAAAAATTTGCAGCTGGCATCTTGAAGATCGATAATAGATAGGTCAAGCGTGGAATAAATCTCGTCAGTTGTCCTCAGGGACAATATGCTGTTGATTGTTTTAATTGCTATTTTTTCATCAATGCCGGATTCAAGGATTTTTTCAAGAAGCTTGATCGTTTCATTGCTTTCGAAATGCGCTCTTGCACCATTGCCCATCCCGTCACTGATGGCCGCTGCATATTTTCTGGCTCCAAGCTCTATCATGCTGTAGCTGTCGCCGGAGACAAGGCCGCCGCCTTTCGCAGCGTGAGCGGCACCTGTAGATACCCTATATGATTTTGTTGATCCAAAGGCAACATGGCTGTATCCATTCGGGTGCGGGGAGTGCTGTTCGGCTTTCACAAGAATTTGTTCTTCCAAAATGTCGGAAAGCATAGGGGCAATGATTTTTTCACTTTCTCCATGGCCGCTGAATGGAATCGTCATTTCGATATCGATATTTCCTTGTTCAAGACTATAGATCTCCACATGTTGAATCTCGATTCCGAAATGCTGAAGCGCTTCTATGATTTGCTCTTCCTGCAGAAAGTGCTGTTCCCGCTCTCTTTTTATTTCCCGAGAAAAGTCTGCCATGACCTCAGAAACACCTAAAAGCTGTTCAGCAACAAGACGCCTGCTGTCCTGTACCTTTTTCTTCAGCGTCAAATGGGCATGATGATGCGCGAGTTCATCCTCAATCAGCTCTTCAACCTGCTTTGATTTAGAGCAATGCTGATGAAACTCTTTTTTAAGCCTTCGGTTAGATGCATATTCTTTTTCTTCTGTTTCAAGCATAACTTGTTTCATTAAGTCATATGTTTTATCAAAGTTCTGTACCCAGCACCTGTTTTTCTTGTAGCACGTCTGACAGGAATGCTCTGTGATCTTGCTTAAAAACAAATCAACTTCGCTGTCATCTGTCTGTTCTTCTGATGTTTGGTAAAAGGTTGCAAAGCTTTCAGACAGCGCGTGGAATACATTGGAGAACTGGTCTACCTTTTGAGCCGTGACATCTCTGATTTTCCTGGCATATTGCTGCTGCTCTTGAAGATGCTCCACCGTTCCCGGAATATATCTCGCCACCTTCTTTGTAATCGATTGAGGTGTAAGCAAAAACAGGCCGACTGCGATTAATGACTCATAAAGCGTCGTCATTAGACCAGCGGAACCTTCACCATATAAAGAAATAAGAAGAGATCCAACGATCAGACCGACTGCTGCGCCCGCTTTTTTTCCTTCCTTCAGCAAACCGCCTAATAAACCGGAAAAAGCAAGCAGGCTCATTTGATAGAGATTTCCGATATTCGCCAAACCAAGGATCAGGCCGGTCACGACACCAACGGTACAGCCAATGCTTGCACCGCCAATAAAGGAGAAACTCAATACAACATAACGAGCCAATATATGTTCTGCCTGCATCCCTTGATAGGACAAGCCGGCAAGCCCCGTCAAAACAGAAGCGATAAGGATCATAAAACAAATGATTTCTTCTATCTTCAATGACTGTTTCACTTTTTTTACGGTAAAAACCGGAAGGCTCTGAAGGAAAATCAGCGTCAAAATAAAGGATAGTCCAGCTTCAACGACAGCCATTACATAATCATAAGTTGTAAACACGCCACTTTGGGCGTAAACAAACCCGGCTCTTGCTATAGCCATGGAGAAAAACACAACAATCGGAAGTGCTTTCACACGATCATCGGTGATGAAGGCGGCCACTTTAGAACATACGAAGAATGCCAGTAATGCCGCTAATATGAGCAATGAGTGCTTTGGAGAAATGGTTAGCGCACCCGCAAGTACAGCCAGCACTGCATAAAGCGCCTTATCTCTTCTGATCAGAAGCATTGCCCCAAAGAAAGGAAGTGCGAAAGGAAGCACCTCGGATAATATGAAAGCCCGTCCAAGCAAAAATCCGATGACGACATAAATGAATCCTTTGTAGAAAAACAGTGAATGCAAATGATGAGTCACCAGCTTCGCGCCCCTGTTAAAAAACGATTGGAGTTTTTCCAAAGCTTGTCCCGCCATTGGCCCGTTCACTCTTCTTTCTGCTTTTTCCATCCCTCTCATCTCCCACCTGTTATATTCGTTGCCTGTCATTATAGCGAAAGCACAGATAGGATTTTGTCAAAAGAAGGGAACAATACTAAAGAAGTCTTCGACGGTTTCTGCCTAGATATTCATTTATCAAAAGAATATCCGGAATGTTGTCTAAAAATGAAAAAAACCGGTTTCTACAAGAGAAACCGGTTTTCTTAGGATGACCCGTACGGGATTCGAACCCGTGTTACCGCCGTGAAAGGGCGGTGTCTTAACCGCTTGACCAACGGGCCAAACAAATATGGTAGCGGCGGAGGGGATCGAACCCCCGACCTCACGGGTATGAACCGTACGCTCTAGCCAGCTGAGCTACACCGCCATATTGTTTTGTGCGTTTGAGCACAAGTTATATAATACAAAGGTTTATCCTTTTCGTCAACAGAAACTTTAATGTTATAATTTTCTGATTTTAAAAGCAGGAGAGGATAATTAAAAAGCATCCGTCGGGATGAACGGATGCTTCGTTTATTTATAGAAAGCAGCAAGTTATCCTCTTCTTGCTCCGCGCCCTCCACGTTTTGATTCCGTATTACGCTTTAAAGATGACAAGCGATCTTCGCTGTCTTTTAAAAACTTATTCATTTTCTGTTCAAAAGATTCTTTCGGACGGAAATCATTTCTAGGTCTGGCTTGCGGACGGTCTTTAGCTTTTTTAATAGATAAACCAATTTTCCCGTCTTTTTCAACGTTGATGACTTTCACTTCAACTTGGTCGCCGACTTTTAAGTGGTCGTTAATGTCTTTGACATAGTTATCAGCTACCTCACTGATGTGAACGAGACCGGTTGAGCCTCCAGGCAATTCAACAAATGCTCCAAAATTTGTAATACCTGTAATTTTCCCTTGCAACTTGCTGCCAACTTCAATCGACATAAAAAAAGTGCTCCTCCTTAGGCTTATAAAAAGATCGTTTGCTTAATTATACCTAAATAAAAATTTAAGTGTCAACAAGGCTACTTGCTCTTCTTCTCCACATTGAAGATAATTTCTCCGTCTCCGGACATGAATAAGTCCCGTCTGGCAAGCTCTGTGACGTAATCCTCATCCTTCAATTTGGATATTTCTTCTTTTAAATCTGCTTGTTTTGTCTTTAAACTTTTTAGTTCTTTTTCAAGCTGTTCTTTCTTTTCTTCTTTTGCGCTAAGGGAAGATGTTTGAGACCATACAGAGCTCGCCAGCACTATTGCCGTCAGAAATACGAGGGCGCCGAATACAGTCAACCGCCTGTACAGCCCTTTACGCCTTCTTTTCTTCAGCTGATTCTGCCGCTCTACTTGTTCTTTATAGTCGTTTTGTATTTCAGTTATCGTTCGTTCACTGGAAAAGTTCAAACCAGACGGTCCTCCTTTCATCTCTTCAAAAAACGTGTGATGGTCGTTCTTATGGTTACCAATAGTTTCTTCTTCTTTTTGAGAAATCCTGCACCTTTTTCAAAATAACGTCTCATAGTTAGACGTATTTTTTCAGGAAGAAGTTTCAAACATTGTTTTGCGATAAAACGGATCGGAAAACACAGAACCATGGCTATTTTATATAGACACAACAAGAGAAAAACGATCAGGCGGTATGTTTTCTTTAATAAAAACGACGCCAGCCAAATGATCGCTCCGCATGTCCATAAAACAGGACGAAATAACACGTGCTGAATGAGTTTTTTGAAGAATTGATAAACAGAAACAACAAGGTAAATGACGAATTTCAGTATTTTTATATAGATTCGCTTGCAAAGGCTCTGATACGTCGCAATGCCCAGCAGAACCGCTAAAAAGATGTACAGCCTGAATTCTCCCTCATTTACATGAAGCAAAACATAAAAGAAAAGCAGCCCCTGCACAATCCAGAAAAGAAGATCATGAATAAATAATAGCCATCTGGCAGTTTTGGCACGAATGACAAAGAGCCGGTATGTATCAAGCGATGCGCCGAGCCAGAGCCCCATACCGGACATCGCCAGCATTGTATAGAATTGTGTCGTCAGCGTCATTTAAACAACTTGCTAAAAAACCCTTTAGCTTTATCCCCTTGTTGTTCGTCTAAGTACACTAAATCAAATACCCTGCCTTTAATAGATACAATCCCTTTTTCCACATCTAAATTTTTCATCTGCAAGTTTTGGCCTCTGACTGAGAGCATCCCCATCACCGTTTCCAGAAGGAACTCTTCATTATCAAAGCTCTCCACATGCTTAACCCCAGAAATATCTAAATGCTTCCGGCCTTTCATTGTCACATCATGCTCTTCCGGAACAGACGAAGAACCTTTTTGATCGTAATATGAATTCATCTATTCAGCCCCCATATCCTCGATACTTTTAGCATTATTACTGCATTGTATGAGGCGGGGGATGTTTTTAGAACAAGCCTATTCGCCGAGTTTTTCTTCCTTTAGGATTGTATACATGTTTGCAGCTTCTTCTTTTTTCGTCGTGTCTTTCAACTCATTTATTTGAACTGTTACAAGCTTTTGGCCGAAGCGGACCGTTAGTTCATCTCCGGGTTTCACGTCAGAGCTTGCTTTAGCCTGGTTTCCGTTAATAGAGATTCGTCCTTGGTCAGCTACTTCCTTTGCTAATGTACGTCGCTTAATCAGCCGTGATACTTTCAAAAATTTATCTAATCTCATATTTATGATCTCCTCTCAGTTTCTTTTGCTTCATTCCACAGTTTGTCCATGTCTTCAAGAGACATATCAGCCAGCTCAATTTCCTGTTCCTTCGCTGTTTTCTCAATATAAGAGAAGCGTCTCCGGAATTTGTCATTGGTCATCGCCAGTGCTTCCTCAGGCTCTATTTTGTAGAAGCGGGCTACATTCACCAGTGCGAACAATACGTCGCCAAACTCAGCCTTGAGATTGTGTTCATGAGGATCTTCAGAAACCTCAGAAGAAAATTCTTTCATTTCCTCGCTTACCTTTTCCCAAATATCGCTGACGTCTTCCCAATCAAAACCGACCTTCGCTGCTTTTTTCTGGAGTTTAGCGGCTTTTGAAAGAGCTGGAAGTGTTTTCGGCACGCTGTCTAATAAGGATGCTTCCGGTGTGCTTTTTTCGGCTTTTTTTATGTCTTCCCAATTTGCCAAAACATCGTTTTCATCCTGAACCTTAGCATCTTTAAACACATGGGGATGTCTTCGGATCATTTTCTCACTGATTCCTTTTATGACATCATCAATAGTGAAATAACCTTCATCTTCACCTATTTGTGCGTGGAGTAAGACCTGAAGCAAAACGTCGCCGAGCTCTTCGATCATATGGTCTGTGTCTTCTTCGTCAATTGCTTCGAGAAGTTCATAACATTCTTCAATCATGTATTGTTTTAATGACTGATGAGTCTGCTTTTTATCCCACGGACATCCATTAGGCCCGCGAAGCTCTCTGATAATGCTTCGGAACGCGGAAAATTCGTGATAAAGCAGCTTCTCTTCTTTAATCGGCGGAATATACACACTTGTTAAGTTATTCAAGGCGACATTGCGGTCCAGCTCAAATAAAGGCACTGGCTGGATTTCCTCGTCACGGCTCCCCGCCGCAGTCACGATTACAACCTCATAATCGTCTGGAAGCTTCTCCATCAATGTCAGTTTGACTTCAGAAGCCGTCATTTGGTCGTAAACCTGACATATGATCAGGTGATGTCTAAGCTCAAGCTCATCCGCGGACAACGTGCCGGCATCCACAAATTGAAAACCTTCAATCGGGTCGATTTGCAAGGCATTGAATGTGGCATCAAGAAAACTTTGTCCTCCCGCGACGTTTACTTGAACATGTTCCTCTTCCTGCCGCTCCGTCAGCAGCTGTACTGTTTTTTCCGCTACAAAGGGGTGTCCCGGCACAGCATAAACCACGTCCTCATGTTGCGCCGCTTCAAACAGGATATCAGCAATTTCTTCGTATACGGCATCGAACTGGTCGTGTTTCTCATATATATCATCAAAAAAACGGATAGTCTTCGTATCTTTTTCAAGCTCCTGAATTAAGGGATGATCCTTGGTTCTGACATAAAGCGTATCTGCCTTCGTCAGCAGCTTATGTATCCCAATTGTCAATTGGTCCATGTCTCCGGCACCAAGTCCGACGACTGTAATATTACCCGCCATTTTGTTCTCTCCTTCTGATGATTTTGCTTAACTTGCTGCCAAAAGGCACACTGTTCAGCTCTTCATCTGTAAATATTCCCAATTTCATCATACAATAAATGAACACCGCGCCACCAATAGCAACAGCAGAAAAACTTTCAATCGCAGATGCTCCTCTTCCTGCTGCAGGGAGCAAAAAAGCCCAGAGTCGCAAATATGTAAACAAGACTGCCGCCATTAAAAGGGCAGATCCAATCATCGGAATCAAAATGCCTTTGAGCTTACCCAGCCATTCCTTTTGCCGAAGCTTATACAAGTTAAGGCCGGCGACAGCCGCAAAGGAAGCAGCCGTTGCAAGTGATGCCCCTTCAATCCCATAGCGCGGTACTAAAAGAGTGTTTAACACCCATTTTACTGCAAGACCCGCGCCCACCGCTATCGCAGGAAAAACAGTGTAGCCCGCTCCCTGCAAAACTGCGGCTGCCGTGACCGCCAAGGATGCAAACAAGATGGAGCTGCTGAATACTTGTAACGCGGCTGTCCCTTCACTATTTTGAAACAGCATGATGTTGACCGGCTCAAGAATGCAAATCAACCCAGCCGACGCCCCTGTACCCAGTACAAGACATAATTTTAAAGATGATGTGACTTTTTCTTTCATGATCTTCAGCTCTTTGTTCTTTACGGCCTTTGAAATATACGGAACGAGTGATGTCGCGATGCTCACCGCGAAAACTGAACCGAGCTGCAGCAAGGGCTGCCCCCGATCATAAATTCCCTTTAGGCGTTTCGCTTCTTCGCTTGCCTGACCGCCCGAAAGCAGAGCATATAAATTCAACGCATCGACAAGCTGGACCAGCAAAAGCAGCAAACTGCTTACACAAATTGTAACCGAATACAAGAGCAGTTTTTTTATCAGTTCTTTTGTTGTAATGACATTTTCATTGTGGCTACTCGTTTGGTTGTCTCTTTTCACTTTGAACCAAAGAAAAGCAAGTATGATTAACCCAACGAAACTTCCGGCAAGAGACCCTGAAGCCGCGGCCGCTCCCGCAGTATAGAGCGAAGCCCCCTGTTTGACGAGCCAATATGATAAGCCCAGGAGCACCGCAACACGCAGAAACTGCTCTGTCATCTGCGATAAAGCTGACGGGAACATATCTTGCCGCCCTTGAAAAGCGCCTCTAAGCAGTGCGACAAACGGGAAGAGCAGAAACGCAAACGCAGTCATTTGAATTAAAACAGCGAGATGTGAATCTCCCATAAAACGTGCGATTGGAACAGCACCCATATATAAGCAAAGAAATAATAAAATGCCGATTAACGACAAAAACAACGCTGATATTTTTAATATGTTGCGATGGCTTTTTTCACTATAATCATTCATCAGTTTCGAGATAATGACCGGAAATCCTGAAGTGGACAGCATGACCGCAATACCAAGAAAGGGGTATACCTGCTGATATATATAAAATCCAACATCGCCGACAATGTTTTGAAACGGGACTCTGTAAACGGCGCTTAGTATTTTTGAGATGACGCCTGCCAGAATTAAAACAAATGCCCCCTGCCAAATCCAATGCCGTTTGACGCCTATTGAATCGTCCATCCAAAAGCTCCTTCCCAACGTCAGGGGCTATACGGTTCACGTATTGCCGCGGCATAAATAAAAACGAGGTTATTATACCATATCCCAACCCTTGGAATCCTTTATCGGCATGCACAAAAAAGAACAGCGTCCCAAAGAGAGCTGTTCTTTTCATACCTATTTTTGATAAGAGGAATAAGACCTACTGTTCCATTTGACGAGCCAAGAATCCAGCTGCTGTCTCAACGGCTTTATGCTCTACTTCGCCCATTGTCTGATCCTTTGAAAAAATAACCACGGCGCCTATCGGATCACCATTCGCCACAATTGGGCAGACAGTATAAGAATTCATGTCCTCATCTATGCCATTAACAAGCTGCACTGATTTCGTGTCACTCTCAAGCACGGAACTGCGCTGATCCATTGTTTTTTCCAGCATTTCGCTGATTGGCTTGTTTAAATAGTCTTTTTTCGAGCTGCCGGACACGGCAATATATACATCGCGGTCACAAATCAGCACTGAATGGCCGAGACTATCGTAAAGCGCGTCCGCATACTCCTTTGCAAAGTCTCCAAGCTCACTGATCGGAGAGTACTTTTTCAAAATAACTTCTCCGTCACGATCTACAAAAATCTCAAGCGGATCGCCTTCCCTGATTCTCAGAGTTCTGCGAATTTCTTTAGGAATCACGACCCGACCTAAGTCATCAATACGACGTACGATACCGGTTGCTTTCATCTCTGGTGCCTCTCTTTCATTTGATGGTATATACATGTGGGAAAGACCTAAAGCAGTTACTTTATGTACCTTCCGCCTCGCTTGAAATTAGTATCCGTCACATCAAATGTAATATACACCAGAGAGTAACAAATTTTACGTTGATGAAATGGTTTGCTTTTTCACATCTTTTAAGCCTTTCAGCATGCCCAGCACTGTTTCGAGCCATTCATCTGCACTCCGGCCTTTTGTCTGTATGGAGATTTTGAGCTTTTTGCCTTCCATTCCCAATCCGATTTGCCTGCCATATTTATTGCCCAGCTCAAACAGCTTCTGGCCGTCAATATCAGCACTTGCTTCTTCAGAAATCGTCAATCTGACCGCATCTTTATCCTGCTTAATCAGCTCAACACGTTCATGTCTCGCATAAACCTTCATTTCAGCAACAGTAAACAAGTACTCGACTTCTTTAGGGTAGTTTCCAAACCGGTCGATCATTTCGTCTTGAAGTTCATTCTTTTCTTCGAGTGTAGCCACAGACCTAAAGCGTTTATACATATCAATTTTCTGTTTGCCGTCTTGAATATAGGTTTCAGGAATATAGGCATCAAGCTCGACATCAATTTCTGTTTCAAACTTCTCCGTTTTCGCTGTGTCTCCTTTACGCTCCTCAATAGCCTCCTTCAGCATTTGTGAATAGAGATCAAATCCGACTGAGTCGATAAATCCGTGCTGCTGGGCGCCGAGAAGGTTCCCTGCTCCGCGGATCGTTAAGTCACGCATTGCAATTTTAAAACCGGAACCAAGCTCTGTGAATTCTTTAATGGCCTGCAGCCTTTTCTCAGCCACTTCTGTCAGCACTTTATCCCGACGGTACGTAAAGTAAGCATACGCCACACGATTAGAACGGCCAACACGCCCCCGCAGCTGATAAAGCTGAGAAAGCCCCATCTTGTCTGCGTCAAATACAATGAGCGTATTGACGTTCGGGATGTCTACGCCGGTTTCGATAATGGTTGTGCTGACGAGAACGTCTGATTCTCCTTCAAGAAAATTCAGCATAACGGTTTCTAGTTCGTTTTCTGTCATTTTCCCATGTGCATACGCTACCTTCGCGTCAGGGACAAGCATAGAGATCTCATCCGCTTTCCGTTCAATATCCTCTACCCGGTTGTACAAGAAATAGACCTGGCCTCCGCGCGCTAGCTCACGTTCAATCGCCTCTCTGACAAGGGCGCCGTTGTATTCCACAACATACGTCTGCACGGGGAAGCGGTTTTCCGGCGGAGTCTCGATGACTGAAAGATCCCTTACGCCAAGCATAGACATATGCAGCGTACGCGGAATAGGCGTCGCAGTTAATGTTAATACATCCACATTGGCTTTGATTTGCTTGATCTTCTCTTTATGGGTTACACCGAAACGCTGCTCTTCATCAATGATAAGGAGCCCTAAGTCTTTATAAACGACATCTTTGGATAATAGCCGGTGCGTCCCGATGACGATATCAACAGTACCGTTTTTTAATCCTTTGAGCGTTTCGTTCGCTTCTTTCCTCGTTCTGAATCTGCTGAGCAGGCCGATGTTAATCGGGTAGTCCTGAAAGCGCTCAGTAATGGTTTCATAGTGCTGCTGTGCCAAAATTGTTGTCGGAACAAGCAGCGCTACCTGTTTCCCATCACCTATCGCCTTAAATGCAGCACGTATGGCAACCTCTGTTTTGCCATAACCCACATCTCCGCATAGCAAGCGGTCCATCGGACGTTCTCGTTCCATGTCCTTTTTGATTTCGTGAATGGAACGAAGCTGATCCTCAGTCTCTTGATAAGGAAACGCCGACTCAAATTCACGCTGCATCTCATGATCAGGCGTAAACGCATAGCCCTTGCTCGCTTCCCTTTCGGCATATAGCTTAATTAAGTCATCAGCAATATCTTGAACCGATGTCTCTACTTTTTTCTTGACCCGCTTCCATTCGCTTCCGCCTAATTTATACAGCTTTGGCTCTTTCCCTTCAGAGCCAACATATTTTTGCACCTGATCAATTTGTTCAACAGGGACGTAGAGCTTGTCGCTTCCCTGATAATGAATGTTTAAATAGTCTTTGTGGATTCCGTTGATTTCTAAGGTTTCAATCCCTAAATATTTCCCGATCCCGTGATTAATATGAACGACATAATCACCGATTTGCAGCTCGGAATAGCTCTTGATGCGCTCTGCATTTGTAAGCTTCTGTTTACGTGGCTTCTTTTTTACGCGATTTTTGAATAGTTCTTCTTCCGTAATAACGGCAAGCTTCATTAACGGCAGCTCAAAACCGGATTGGAGCTCGCCTTCCATGATATAAACCTGTCCCTGAACAAGCGCTTTTTTGCTGTCCGTCACGGCGGCTTCGATTTCGTAATCAGCCAGAACAGAAGATAACCGCTGCGTACGTTCCTTATTTGCACCTAAGAATACAACGGTGAAGTTGGATTTTTTAAAGCGCTCCATTTCTCCCGCAAGCACATTCATTTGGCCATGGAAGCTTTGCATTTGCCTGCTTGACACATTGACGATATTTTGCGGACTCGTATGGTGTACATGCCGTAAAAATAAAGAATAGTACAGCAGAGAGCGTTTTTGTTCAGCCACTATTTTTTGGAAGCTGAATGACAAACTGATGTCATGCAAAATCTTCCCTTCCTCGAGAAGGTTTGTTATGAACTCGGCTTCTTCTTTTTGAAGCTGTTCTTCCATCTCATGAATACGGCTGACTTCATCCAAAATCAGAAGAGTATTATCAGGTGTATAATCTAGTAAACTAGCAGGCTTTTCATAGAAATACGAGAGATACTTCACCAGCTCCTGATCTGTCTGACCTTCAGACAAGCGTTCTTTGTCATGAGAAATATTTGTATGAAGAATTTCTTTTTGCTTGTCTTGCTTTAATTTTTTCAGGCTTGCGGCAAGACCTTTATCCATTTTCTCCATCGCCCGAACTTTTTCTTCAGGCCTGATAATCAATTCCTTCGCAGGACCGATATTGATCGAGGAAAGAGTCTCAATTGACCGCTGATCATCCGAGTTAAAGCTGCGAATTGAATCCACTTCGGTGTCAAAAAGCTCAATTCTCACCGGATGCTCTGAAGTCAGCGGGTATATGTCGATGATTCCTCCGCGAATGCTGAATTCCCCGGGTGAAGCAACCATATCAGAGCGCTCATAACCGATCTCTACAAGCCGTGATGCAAGCTGATCAGGTTCGATATCATGGCCTGTTTGAATGCGCATTTGACTGTTTTTCCACACCTCTACAGGCGGCAGCATTCTTCTGATCGCAGCTACAGGCGCAACAACAATTGGCGCTTCTCCATTCGTTAATCTATTAATGACATCTAATCGCTGCGCTCTCAATTCAGGGCTTGCGACTGCGATTTCTGATGAAATGAGTTCGTTGACGGGGTACAAAAGAACAGACTGATCCTCTAAAAGTGCAGTCAGATCATCCGTTACTTTCTGGGCTTGATACAAATTATGAGTGATGAGAAAGATAGGCTTATTCGTTTCATTAGCCAGGGCAGAAGTGAAAACAGAACGCGCGGAACCCGAAAGACCCGCGAGCAGCTGTTCCTTCAGCCCCTCGTGTAAACCGTTGATGATGGATTTAAAGTCATCGCTTTCTTTTATAAAGGTTTGAATATTGTCCATATGGCCCCTCCTCTCTGTTTCCTGTGAGAACAGAAAAACGCTTTGGTCTAGTGTCTACACCAAAGCTTTTTATTGAATAAATGTGTGATGTTCGTGGTAATGCGGATTTCGGTCAAGCGCCTCTTGGCAATCTTCACATATCGTCGATACATGGACATCTCCATTTTCTTTATAAGAAATCATATCGTTTCTTTCTTGGTTTGTTAAGTGCTGAAATCCGAGTGAGTCAGTCGATACCGTGGAAGATTCGAGACTGCCTACTTTCACTCCGCAATGACGACAATAATAATGCAAAGCCATACAAGGGACCTCCTGATGAAAAAGTCATTTTGGTGTAGTATGGGCTTTGTTAATTCATTTTATACCTTTGCGTTAAATTCGTTCATGACTTCCAAAAATGGTTTACTCAGAGAAGCTTCACAAGCCTTCACAGACTTTGCGATCGCTTCACCAATATCAGGTGCCTCCTCCTTGGTGAAAGAGCCTAACACATAGTCAACGACCTTCATACCGTTTACAGGCCGGCCGATTCCAATGCGGATACGGTCAAACTCGGATGTTCCAAGATGCTGGATCAGTGATTTGATGCCATTGTGCCCTCCGGCGCTTCCTTTTGTTCTTAAACGGATCTTGCCAGCCGGAAGATCGAGATCGTCGTAAATGACTGTTACATCATCATTTTCGACATCATAATAGTCCATTAAAGGCCGCAAACATTCTCCTGATAAATTCATATATGTAAGCGGTTTAACGAGTAGAACCTTTTTGCCGCAAACAAATCCGGTTCCGTATAATCCATTAAATTTATTTTGATTCAGCTCAATATTCCATTCCTTTGCAAGCTGATCTATCACCATAAATCCGACATTATGCCGTGTGTTTTCATAGTTCTTCCCCGGGTTTCCGAGACCGGCGATCACAAGCATGGCGAATCCTCCCTTAGTCACATAAACTCCCGTCTGCATAGCGGGCTATAATTCTTCTCATTCTAGCACAAAAGACGTAACCGCGGGAGGGTTACGCCTTAAGCTGCTATTGTTCTTTGTTTTCACCTTCAGGCTGGGCATCGGCAGATTCCTCTTCATCTATCTCAGCTGCTTCCTGCTGTTGCGGAGGAAGGATAGAAGCCACGACTTCATCTGATTCATGATGAAAGGAATAGTCATCGCCAGCAGGCAAATCCGCAATCGTCAGTACTTCATTTACATCGAGGTTTGAAATATCAGCCTCTATCGTTTGCGGAATGGCTTTTGGCTTAGCCTTTACAGTAAGTGCATACAGCGGCTGCTGCAATACGCCTCCGTTTTTCACTCCAATGGCTTCTCCGGTCAGATGGATCGGAACTTCCACCTCAATGTCTTCACTCATATTGACCACTTGAAAGTCAGCGTGCGTGATTTCATTTTTCAGCGGGTCCGTTTGCAGGTCTGTTACCATGACAGAATGTTTCTCTCCGCTGACGTCAAGCGTGAGGACTGTGTTTTTCCCTTCGTCCCTCAGCGTTTTGATCAGCTCCACACTGTCTAATGATACAGGTTTGTTTCCCGTGTCTTTCCCATATATGATACCTGGAACATGTCCTGAAGTACGGATATTCCGAAGAGACGAACGAGTAAAGTCCGTTCTTTCTTTTGCCGTTAAAGTTGCCATATTCAGCACCATCCTATTATCGTTTTATTGTCCTATTACAAACAATACCCATAACGACAAGGATCTAAACCTTTAAAAATCGATTTAGCTGAAGAGATAGCTGACTGATTGCTGCTCATGAACACGAATAATGGCTTCAGCCAGAAGCGGTCCGACTGAAAGCTGCTTAAACCGTTCAATTTTCTTTTCTTCAGGAAGCTTGATGCTGTTTGTCACAACAAGCTCTTTGATTGTTGAGTTATTAATCCGTTCAACAGCAGGGCCTGAAAGCACAGGATGTGTACAGCATGCATATACTTCTTTCGCCCCGTTTTCAACGAGCGCATTGGCAGCAAGTGTAATGGTGCCTGCAGTATCAATAATGTCATCGATCAGGATAGCGGTCTTCCCTTCGATATTACCTACAATATTCATGACTTCCGCCACGTTTGGACGAGGACGGCGTTTATCGATAATCGCAATCGGCGCTTTTAGTCGGTCAGCCAGTTTGCGGGCGCGTGTCACACCGCCGTGGTCTGGTGAAACAATGACGATATCTTCAAGGTTTTTGCCCTCAAAATATTCTCCTAAAATCGGAACACCCATTAAGTGGTCAATCGGTATATCAAAGAATCCTTGGATTTGCGGCGCATGCAGATCAAGTGCAATTACGCGAGTAGCACCGGCTGTTTCAAGCAGGTTTGCGAAAAGTTTTGCTGTGATTGGCTCACGGGATCTCGCTTTTCTGTCTTGGCGCGCATAACCGTAATAAGGAATCACGATGTTAATCGTTTTTGCAGAAGCGCGTTTTAACGCGTCTACCATAATCAGCAGTTCCATAATATGCTCGTTAACAGGGGCACTTGTAGACTGGATGATATAACAATCACATCCGCGAATACTTTCTTCGATATTAATTTGGACTTCCCCGTCACTAAATCTTGTGACAGAACATTTTCCCAACTGAACTCCAACTATATCTGCGATTTCTTTTGCAAGCTCTGGATTCGAATTCAAAGAAAAAATCTTTAAATTCTTATCTCCGTATTGATTAGACATGGTAAACCTCCGAATTTAGGATTAATTTTTATGAATTTTTTTCACATAATCGTCTTTATTTACTTGTCTCGCTCTGGCAATAGCAAGCGCTTTTCCAGGTACATCTTCCGTAACAGTTGAACCTGCCGCCACATAAGCGCCTTCTCCGACTGTGACAGGGGCAACCAAGTTGGAGTTGCAGCCGATAAACGCGCCGTCTTCAATTTTTGTCAAATATTTATTCTTTCCATCATAATTGACAGTTATTGAACCGCAGCCCAGGTTTACATCTGTGCCTACCTCAGCATCACCGACATAGCTTAAATGAGAAGCCTTGCTTCGGTCTCCGAATTGAGTCTTTTTGATTTCAACAAAATTCCCGATCTTCACTTCATTCCCGATGACAGAATCAGGTCTGATGTGAGCAAAAGGTCCTATGTTTACATCATTCCCCACTTTACTGTGATTGACTACCGATTGTTTAATAACCGTACGGCTGCCAATGGAACTATTCATGATCTCCGTATGAGGTCCGATAATCGTATCTTCTCCGATTTGCACCTCACCTTTCAACACAGTCCCAGGATAAATCACAGTATCGCTTCCGATGACAGCGTCAGGAGAAATATACGTGTTCAACGGATCAATCAGCGTTACGCCATTTTGCATATGCCGTTTATTAATACGCTCTTTCATAAATTGTTCTGCCTGAGAAAGAGCGACTCTATCATTAACTCCGAGCGTTTCTTGGAAATTACCAGTCTGGTAAGCGGCAACAGTTTCGCCTTCGTTTTTAAGAATTTCTATGACATCCGGCAAATAATACTCACCTTGAGCATTGTCATTAGACACCTGATCAATGGCCCGGAATAACGCTTCATTGTCAAAACAATACGTACCAGTATTGATCTCGGTTACAAGACGTTCTTCTTCAGAGGCGTCCTTGTGCTCAACGATTTTTTGAACCGCTCCGTTTTCGCCGCGAATAATACGGCCGTATCCGGTTGGATCTTCTGCAACCGCAGTTAAAATCGTCGCTTTCGCTTCTCTTTGTGTATGTTCTTTCACCATCTGTTCCATTGTCTCTGCTGTTAAAAGAGGCGTATCTCCGCAAATGACAATTGTGACGCCTTTTTCGTCAGCAAGAAATGGCTGTGCCTGTTTTACAGCATGAGCAGTGCCAAGCTGTTCTGCTTGAAGCGCGTACTCGCTTTTATCACCAAGCTGCTTTTTCACTTCTTCCGCACCATGTCCGACAATCGTGACAAGCTTCGATAAAGATAGCTTTAAGGCTTCGTCCACGACGTGTTCTACCATAGGCTTACCGCAAACTGGATGAAGGACTTTATAAAGCTTTGATTTCATTCTCGTTCCTTGTCCAGCCGCTAAAACAACTGCATACCGCTTATCCATTTATTGGCCTCCAATATCCCTTTTATCCATAGAAAAATATATCCTAAATATCTTCTGATTTCAAGGAGACTTGATGATGTGCAAGAATTTTCTATCGAGTGCAATTAAGTTTGAAAAATCAGAATTAAAAAAGGACCGCCGGCAAAAGGCTTTTGTCAGCCCTTTCAGCAGTCCTTGCTTTTGGTTATTTTTTAAGAAGCTCCAGCTTCTTCGAATTCTAATGCTTCAGTGTCACCCAGACGATGATACTCATTTAACACGGCATCTTGAATCTTACCTCGCGTGCTTGAATTAATAGGATGAGCGATATCGCGGAACTCTCCATCAGGGGTGCGTTTACTCGGCATCGCAACGAAAAGACCATTGTTTCCATCAATCACACGAATGTCATGAACAACAAATTCGTGATCCAGCGTGATGGATGCAATCGCTCTCATGCGACCATCGGTATTCACGCGGCGTAATCTTACGTCAGTAACTTCCACAGTAGTTCACCACCTTTTCCCTATATAAAAGCATTAGTGTATCAATTCCACGATTCTTTCTGAAATCCTTCTCGTTTTTAAAATATTTTTTGAAAAAATAGGATATAGTTACACAATTAGGTCATAACGCTTTTATTTCGGGCATAAGGTAAATAAAAAAGTGATTCCGAGGTTCACCCAGAATCACTTTTTATTATTATTTCACCAATGCAATAACTTCGATCTCAACTAGCGCATCCTTCGGCAATCTCGCAACTTCCACACAAGATCTTGCCGGTTTGTGCGTGTCAAAATATTGCCCGTACACTTCGTTTACTTCCGCAAACTGTTCCATGTCCGCGATAAATACAGTTGCTTTTACAACTGTTTCTAAAGAAGCACCTGCTTCTTCCAGCACCGCTTTTAAGTTACTGAATACTTGATGTGTCTGCTCCTTAATATCTCCGTTCACCATTTCTCCTGAAGGAGTCAAAGGGATTTGGCCTGAGCTGTAAAACATATTATTTACAATCATCCCTTGTGAATAAGGCCCGATTGCCGCTGGGGCATGCTTTGTATGGACTGCTTTTGTCATGATTCTGTCTCTCCATTCTTTAAAAGATTCTCTTTAAAAAAACGCAGAAAATTGCCATTCTGAATTTCAATGGACTTCTCTTTCATGTTAATGGTTGAAAGAGTAAGAAGTGACATATATTCATCAACAAGACGTTCATTTACTCCTTCGGCTTCAACCAAGACGCCGATTCCTGCCACATTTGCGTTAAACTCATCCAACAGGCTAATCATGCCATTAATGGTGCCGCCCGCTTTCATAAAGTCATCAATAATGAGTACGTTTGAGCCTGTTTTCATGCTTCTTTTCGCAAGTGACATTGTTTGAATGCGGTTTGAGGAGCCTGAGACGTAATTAATGCTGACTGTAGAGCCTTCTGTTACCTTGTTATCTTTGCGAACGATGACGACAGGCACATTCAGATAGCTCGCAGCTGCGTATGCCAGAGGGATGCCTTTGGTGGCAACGGTCATGACAACATCAATTTCGCGGTCTGCAAACACAGAAGCAAACAGCTTCCCTACCTTGGAGAGTACAGATGGTTTTCCTAAGATATCCGTTAAATATACATAACCGCCCGGAAGGATACGCTCAGGATTTGCCAGCGACTGTCCAAGTGTCTGCACAAACTCTTCAGCTTCAGCCTGCTTCATTTTCGGTATATATTTGACGCCCCCGGCAGCGCCGGGAACAGTAAGCAAAGTACCAATCCCCTGCTGCTCAAAGGTTTGCTTAATAATTGTTAAATCTTCACTGATCGATGATTTTGCAGATTCATACCGCTCTGAAAAAAAGGTTAGCGGTATTAACTCGTGCGGATGGGTTAACAAGTAATTTGTTAAGTCCACCAATCTGCCGCTGCGACGAAACTTCATGAACTTACCCCCAAAATCCGAATATTTTAAGATCAATATAACTTAACATACGGATTTAATCAAGAGCGTTCTGTTCGCTGATCATTCTCACCGCATAAACCTGATCACAGAAGCCTCTTAACCCGTTATAAATTCTCTGCACCTTCGACTCATACTGAACCAGCCCAAACACTGTCGGGCCGCTCCCGCTCATTAGCACGGCATCTGCCCCAAAGCGTTTCATCTGGTTTTTGATCATGGCAACTTCAGGATGCATATCAAGCGTAACAGATTCAAGCACATTGCCTAAACGGCTGCACATCTTTTGAAAATTCTTTTCCTCTATAGCCTCAATCATGCCATGAACATCGGGATGCTCTACATCATTCAGCTTCAGCTGTCTATACACTTCAGCAGTTGAAACACCGATTGTCGGCTTCGCTAAAATGACCCAGCAGTGGGGTGGCGTGCTGATATGTTTAATTTTCTCGCCGCGGCCTGTTGCCAGTGCCGTTCCGCCATAGACACAAAATGAAACGTCAGAGCCAATTTCCGCTCCAAGCTCAGCAAGCGTTTCTGCAGAAAGATTTAAATTCCACAGTCTGTTCAGCCCTCTAAGCGTTGCTGCCGCATCACTGCTTCCGCCGGCAAGACCGGCAGCCACCGGAATCACCTTCGTAATCATGATGGAAACTCCCTTTTTTACGTTGTATCTGTCCTTGATCAGCTTGGCAGCCTGATAAGCTAAGTTTCTTTGATCGTCGGGCACAAAACGGTTATGAGAAGAGACCCTCACTTCATCCTCTGCCAGCTCCGTCAATTCAATCCGATCCGCTAAATCAATCGTCGTCATGATCATTTCGACTTCGTGATAGCCATCCGGGCGTTTTCGGGTGACATCAAGTGACAAATTGATCTTCGCTGGCGCTTTTTCTAAAATACGCATAGCTTTCACCTACTTCTCCATCTAAACATAAGTATGAACATTGTATCACATTTGAAGTGCAGGATGAACATATCCATATTGCAGCCCATTACGTATTTATATCCAAAATAAAAACCGGGGAACAGCACGTCCCCCGGGTCACATCCTTATCGGTTATTCTGATTCTGAGCCATTTGCTGTTCAGCGATTTCAATGGCGCGCTTTACCATGTTACCGGCATCGCGGGCGCGAATTTCGCCCCAGCCGCCATTTTTCACTGTGTCATAAAAACCAAGGTCTTTAGCCAGCTCATATTTAAACTCATCTGACATAACTCCACGACGTCTGCCCAAACGAAACAACCCCTTTTTTAGAAGTGATAGCCATTCGTGCACGCCACGATAAATATGTGACTGTTTTATCTTTTGTTATATCAGGCGGAACTTTCGTCATAATTACTGGAAACCAAAAAAGGCAAAACAAAAAGCAGTAAACAAAAGGTTCACTGCCCGTTAAAATGCCACTGAGCTTGCGGCGTCATCATTAAATGTCAACTCAACAGTCTCAGTCAAAATATCAGCATAACTGTATGAAACTCTTTCAAACGAATTCTCGTCTTGATCTAGTTGTATCACAAAAACAGAAGGGTACGTCTCAGCTAAAATGCCCGAACGCTCAATTGTTTTTCGGCGGCCACCGTTTGCTTTTAACGTCAGCCTTTTACCTAAATTCCCATCAAGCGATCTTTTAATATCGGACAACGTCTTCGCCATTGCATCCACCTCACTACATTTATTGTACAACACGAGCCCATTTTTGTCAAATAAAATTTAAATTATATCAACGTTAATAAGACGTTGTCAACAAAATTATTTTGACAAAATTCTATGATTCCTCAATTATTTTCCGCAAGTTTCGGTAAAATATGTATCATTATGTAAAATAAAAAACCCGCATAGTTTCCTATGCAGGTATTCATTTGTTAATTTGACTTATAAGGCATTCCAATTCTCAGCACTCCTCGTGTTTCTATACCTCCAAGCCCTTTCTCTCTTGTCAGCGTATTACGGAGCACTTCCCATACATTGATTCGTTCCATAAACGGCGTAAAACTGATTTTCGCAACGATATACACCGGATCAAGCGCATGAATGTTAACTCTTGATGGTGAACTCGCGAAATTCGCCCCCGCCTTTATCAGCGATTCAAAGTGAGATTGGCAGGCCCCGGCAAAAATAACAAGCTGATCTAAGTGAGGGATTTTTTTTCGTGCGTTTTGAACCGTTTCAACAAAATGCTTTGAATGTCTGTACGCGTTCAAATCATCAATGTTGCCCTTTTGCTTTGAGTACGCATCATGACCTGTTATCACCAAGATATCAGGTCGATATTTGTCGAGTAATTCTTCAATAGAAGCAGACATTTTCTTTTCATGACAATGGATGCCATAGACCGGCACTCCAATTTTCTTATAGACACTCAGGCATTTTTTCAGATATGCTTCATCCCCGTCCAAATGAAGCACTTTGCCCGGCATATGAAAATAATGCTCCTCATGCTGATACTGGCTTGTCGCATAGTACTCCTGCTTTTCTCTGAGCAGCTTATAATCCTGGCGGAGCAATTCGAGCGATTCATTCATTCTGCTCTCATCTTTCTTTTTCCGCATCATTTGCTCATCTTTTTTTACTGCTACAAGATCAGAAATATCCGCATCAGCAATCAGCCTGACTTCATCACCATGCAAAATAGCGATTGAATTTCCTTTGCTTGTTTGCTCTATTCCTATAATGCGAAACAAAACATCCATTTGATAGGATTTTCTGGCTACCATATCTCCTATTTGAAATTGCAAGTTCCTCACTCCACACATAGACTAAGCCTCATCATGAAAGAAAGAGCCTTGAGAAAGCGCCTTTTTTCGCTGAGTCCAAGTTTTTCTTCTCATTGAATGAAAGGTCCTTCTCTAGCCTATGTAGCGGCAGTCCAAGTGGTGCGCAAAACAAAAAGCCCTTTTAGAAAAGGGCTTTATACAATCCATTAGATAGCGCTGCAAACTCCTCAATAGACAGGGATTCTCCACGGCGCTTACCGTCAATATTTATCTCTTCCAGCACTTGTTCAATCACTGGCTTTTGCGCTTTTCCTTCAGGCAGGTTATTGACTAAGTTATTGAGCAGCGTTTTCCGGCGCTGAGCAAAGCTTGCCTTGATTAACTGAAAGAAAAATGCCTCGTTTTCCACGTCCACTGCCGGGCCGTCGCGGAGAATCAGCCGAATGACTGCGGAATCAACATTAGGCTGAGGAACAAACACAGTTTTCGGAACGGTCATCACCGTTTTGGCTTCAGTATAAAATTGCACTGCGATTGAAAGCGAGCCGTATTCCTTAGATGAAGGGTCTGCCGCCATGCGCTCTGCCACTTCTTTTTGCAGCATGACCACAATGCCTTTCAGCGGAAGATGTTCTTCAAGCAATTTCATGATAATCGGCGTTGTCACATAATAAGGAAGATTGGCTACAACCATGATCTCATCACAGCCTTGAAATTGTTCTTCAATAACTGATTTGACATCAGCCTTTAATACGTCCTGATGAATGATGGTGACATTGTCGTAAGGAGACAGCGTATCCTTTAAAATAGGCAATAATCGCTGGTCAATTTCAAATGCCGCGACCTTTTTTGCCCGCTTGGCGAGCTGCTCGGTCAAAGCCCCGATTCCCGGGCCGATTTCAATGACCCCTGTTTTCTCCGTCACTTCCGCGTGATCGACAATTCTGTCTAAAATGTTCGTATCAATTAAGAAATTCTGTCCTAAGCTCTTTTTAAAAGAAAAACCGTATTTTTTCAGTATCTCTTTGGTTCTTATCGGTGTCGCAATATCTTTATTCATTCTGTTCCTCCCGCATAACGGTATCGAGCGCACTCATAAAATCACTTTTTTTAATTTGAAACATTTGCAGCCGTTTTTGAAGCTGTTTGCCATTTGTATAGCCGATTTTCAACAGATCGCCCAGACGTTCGCGGCGGCGTTTGGCCGCAGATCCGCCAATCAGCCCTGCATGGATCAGATCCTCAGCTGAGATGTCACTCGGCTGGGCTTCCATTTCTTCATGCACGTTTTCTAAACATGCCCTAATGCTTTCAATCGATGCGTGCTCCACACCGATTCCCCGCTTGTTTTTAGGTTTGGCAAGATGCTTTGGCAAAAATGCATGCTTGCAGCCGGATACAGCCTCTGAAATGGTTTTGCGAATCTTCTCTCCCGGAAAGTCCGGGTCCGTTAAAATAATGACGCCTCTGGTCTTCTGGGCCAACCTGATTTGGTCAATCACATGAGCATCGATGGCTGAACCATTTGTTTCAATTGTGTCTGCATCAACAGCCAATTTGATGCGGGCCGTATCGTCACGTCCCTCGACCACAATAATCTCTTTAATTTTCATTATTGCCTCCAAAACAAAATAAAAACTTTTGTATATTTATGAAACTTTTTCTTATCTCGAGCGTCTAATAAACAGAAAATACACTTTGTTTATTATAACGAAAAAAACAGAGGGCGCAAAACCCTCTGAATACATAAGTATATATTAATTTAAAATTTTAATTTTGACTGTTTTATTTCCCCATCGGTACGCTGATGATTTTTCTGGGAAAAAGACGTCTATTTTGTTCCCTTTAATCGCTGAACCAGTATCTGCAGCAATCGCATATCCATAGCCTTCAACGTGGACTTTGGTGCCTAGCGGAATGACATTGGGATCTACAGCGATGACTTTCGCATTCGGATTATTTTTTAAATTAACGCCTGTAGCTGTATGACCTGAACAACCGCTGCAGCTTGCCGTATAAGCCGTAGATGAAACAGTCATGACTTTGCCAGTTGATTCATTGCTGCGGGACACAACTGTTTTTGAATCACCAGAAGCACTGACCTTTTCAACTTTTGGACTGCTTTGCTTCGTGCCGACAGCAATCACTTTATCCTTGCTTTGTTCAGCCGTTTCTTCTTTTACAAGCTCTCTGGACACTTCTTTGCCGTTTTCTTTAACGACTTCGAAATGTTTTTTAAGCTTGCCTTCTTTTCCTTTTTGGACGACTTTTTCTTCCCCTTTTTCAAGAGAAGCGTCTTCTTGCTTTTTCACATCGAACGCGATTTTCTCTTCAACTACATCGGTGACCTTTTCGATACGAGTAATTGTAATATCAGCCTTTCCTTTCGTCAGCTTTGCATCTAACGCAGGCTTGATTTTATCTTCGTCTTTTATGTTCATCTTTTGCTGTTTTAAAAAGTCAGCGACGGTAGTCGAAGTCGTCCAGATCTTCTTTTGTTTTCCTGCATCATTCACAGTCACCTGGAATGCGGGCTCTATGTTAATCTGCATGTCTTTCGAAATATCTGTATCTATTGCGGGATCAATTTGATCGTGTTCTTTCACATCAACATCTTGTTCGTCCAGTAATGCACCGACCGTTTTTGCTGTTGACCATAATGTCTTTTCTTTCCCGTTTATTGTAAGCTTGACAGGTTTTGCAGCCTCATACACAACGTCCATATCTGCTGTGATCTTTGTCTGTTTAGCAGGTGTGATCTTGTCTTCGTCTCTTGTCTCTATATCAAGCGTCTCCAAAAGATCACCGACTGTTTTTGCATGTGTGCGTATATGTTTCTTTTTGCCATTGATAGAAACTGAGACTGATTGTTTCGTCAGCTCATGAGCCGCGTACGCAGTCCCGCTTCCTGCCAAAAGCAAACAAGCAGCAACCAGAATGACTTTGCTTTTGCTAAGCTTTACGGAAAACAGCTTTTTCATTTTTTGTGTGATGAAAAACGCCTCCTTCTCCTCGGAGAGATTATATAGAGTATCTAAAAGGCTGTCAACCCTCCTCTCTCTTTCTCCCAAAAGCCCAGTGTCTTCTTCATTATCCTGAAATACACTGAGAAACGGAAGAAAGACTTGTCGACAAACCTATCCTATGAGGAGAAGAAAGCATGTAGAACTTTTATGAATAAGCGCTGAAAAGGACAAGCTCTTACAAAACCCGCTAACGTTTTTTGTCAGTTTATACGGAAAAGTCTTTTTGCATTTTCAGTCGTGATTGAAGCAACCTCTTCATAAGTCATTCCTTTTAATTCAGCAATTTGCTCAGCCACATATTTTACATAGCTTGGCTCATTTCTTTTCCCGCGGAAAGGATGAGGTGTAAGAAACGGGCAGTCCGTTTCAATCAGCAAACGGTCATTCGGAATTTCCTTCACAACTTCCTTCGGCTTCTTCGCATTTTTGAATGTCACCGGTCCCCCGAATGATAAATAAAAATTCATTTTCATGCATTCTCTCGCCACTTCCGCACTTCCTGTAAAGCAGTGCATGATTCCGCCAACAGTTTCTGCGCCTTCCTCTTTCAAAATGGACACGACATCCTCCGTTGCATCACGGTTATGAATGATAATAGGCAAATTGACCTCTTTTGCTAAGGCGATTTGTTTTCTGAATATCTCTTTTTGAACGTCTTTAGGAGATTTATCCCAATGATAATCCAGTCCCATTTCACCGATCGCCACCACTTTTTCATGAGCAGAGAGCTCTTTGATCCATGCTAAATCTTCTTTTGTCATGTCAATCGCGTCAACAGGGTGCCAGCCGATGGCTGCATAAATAAAATCATACTCCTCTATCATTTCCATCGCACGGGTAATGGTCGGACGATCAAATCCAACTACGACAATTCGTTCTACTTGTTCAGCTTTTGCCCGTTCAATCACCTCTTCTAAATCAGTATCATATTGTTCTGCATTTAAATGCGCGTGTGTGTCAAACAACATAAGTAAAAAACTCCTTTCTTGTCGAAACACAAAAGGTGTTCGACGAATTGTTACACGTGAAACACCTTTTGTTTATCATTATTTAATTCTTGTGCCTGTCGGTAATGACTGATCGATAGATACGACTTTTAATGCGCCGTCTGCTTCCCCTGCAAGAATCATGCCTTGAGAAAGCTCTCCTCTCAGCTTAACCGGCTTTAGATTTGTTACACATACGAGTTTTTTGCCAATAAGCTCTTCAGGTGTATAATGCTTCGCGATACCTGAAACAACTTGGCGTTTTTCAAAACCTAGATCCAGCTGCAACTTCAATAAACGGTCTGCTTTTTTCACAGGCTCAGCCTCGATGACCTCTGCCACACGAAGCTCTACATCCATGAATTGATCAATCGTAATTTCCGGTAAGCGATCAACCTCTTGCGGCTCTTCTTCTTTTGTTTCTTCTTTAGCTGGCGCCGAGCCTTGCATCTTGTCTTTGATATAAGCAATTTCTTCTTCTGCCTCTAAACGTGGGAATAACGGCTCGCCTTTTTGCACTTTTGCATCTTTCAGTTGGCCGAAAGCTGTAATGCTGTCCCATGATTTCAACGCTTCATCCGTAATGCCCAGCTGCTCAAACATTTTCTCCGGTGTTTTTGTGAGGAACGGCTGAAGCAGTATTGCTGAAATACGCAATGACTCTGCCAAATGATACATAACTGAATGAAGTTCTTCTTCTTTGTCCGGATCCTTCGCAAGCACCCATGGAGCTGTCTCATCAATATATTTATTTGTACGGCTGATCAGCTGCCATAACGTTGAAAGAGCTACTGAGAACTCCATGTTTTCCATTGCCTTCTCGTAATTCTTTACTGTTTCTTCAGCGACTGAAGCGAGCGTTTGGTCAAATTCTGTTACAGTACCTTTGTAAGAACCGATTTGTCCGTCGAAATACTTATTGATCATCGCAACAGTACGATTCAATAGGTTTCCTAAATCATTTGCTAGATCATAGTTAATCCGCTCAACAAATCCTTCCGGCGTGAATACGCCGTCAGATCCGAATGGCACTTCGCGAAGCAGGTAATAACGTAGCTCATCTAAACCGTACCGTTCAATTAATGTAACCGGATCTACAACGTTCCCTTTTGATTTCGACATTTTTCCGTCCTTCATCAAAAGCCAGCCATGCGCAAATACTTGCTTCGGCAGCGGCAGATCGAGTGCCATCAACATAATTGGCCAATAAATGGTGTGGAATCGCACAATCTCCTTACCGACTAAATGAACATCGGCAGGCCAATATTTTTGATAAAGCTCATCATTTTCTGTATCATAACCGAGTGCTGTTAAATAGTTAAATAGTGCATCGATCCATACATATACAACATGTTTTGGATTTTCCGGCACCTTCACGCCCCAATCAAACGTGGTACGTGATACAGCTAAATCCTCAAGTCCAGGCTTGATGAAGTTGTTAATCATTTCATTTTTACGTGATTCCGGCTGGATGAATGTTGGATTTTCTTCATAGAACTTTAGAAGGCGATCGGCATATTTCCCCATACGGAAGAAATAAGATTCCTCTTTGATTAATTCCACCGGATGACCGCTGTCAGGGCTTTTTCCGCCAATGACCTCTCCCTTTTCATTCCGTTCGATATCAACGAGCTGAGTTTCCGTGTAGAATGTTTCATCAGGGATACTGTACCAGCCTTCATATTGATCAAGATAGATGTCCCCATTATCAAGGAGTTTTTGAAAGACCTTTTCAATGACAACTTTATGCCGTTTTTCTGTCGTACGGATAAAATCGTCGTTTGAGATTTCAAGTTGTTTCCAAAGTTTTTGAATATCTGCCGCTGCGCGATCCACATACTCCTGAGGTGTAATGTTTTCCTGCTCAGCTTTTTGTTGGATCTTTTGTCCATGCTCGTCCGTTCCCGTTAAATAACGAACATCAAACCCTTTTAATCTTTTGTAACGCGCCATTGCATCTCCCGCGACTGTCGTATACGCATGGCCGATATGTAATTTTCCGCTCGGATAATAAATCGGTGTTGTAATGTAAAAAGTATTGTTTTCTTGCGGCATCTTGAAACCTCCCAATCAGAATGTCAAAAAGCTCCCGCCCAAAGGACGAGAGCGGCGATAAGTGCAAATCATAAAATGATGATTATTTATATTTATCCTTTATCTATGATACCATCTTAGCCTTTAAGATCAAGAATATATACGTGTGCCAAGGAAAAGAATAATGAATTTGAAAAATCTTTTATGAAAGTAAAAAAAGTCTGTTCATGTCGAATTTTGTCGTATATAATCAAATAAAATAAACAACCTTAGTTCAAAAGTCTTGATTTAAAAGGATTTTTAGTAGGATAATAGCTTTATTAAAAGTTTATAAAAAGCTGTTATTTCAGTAGTTTCTGATACATTACTGACTATAAGAACTAATTCTTACAATCAATAGCAAACAAAATGATTGACGATTATTGGAAACCTTGTTATGCTATGAAGGTAAGGATTTTGTCGAATAATGACGAAGAAAAATATAATTCAACCAAATAATCATCTCTTGGGAGGAGAAAGTTTATGAAATCTACTGGTATTGTACGTAAAGTTGATGAATTAGGACGTGTAGTTATTCCTATCGAGTTGCGTCGTACTCTTGGAATCGCAGAAAAAGATGCTCTTGAAATTTATGTTGATGATGAAAAAATCATCCTTAAAAAATATAAACCAAACATGACTTGCCAAGTAACAGGTGAAGTTTCTGATGATAATCTTAAACTTGCTAACGGTAAATTGGTTCTTAGTAAAGAAGGCGCTGAACAAATCATCAGCGAAATCCAAAACCAGCTTCAAAACCTTAAATAATCATTTCTTTTACAAAAAACGTTCTTGTTATGACACAAGAACGTTTTTTTATTGCTGAATATGGTAAGCATCGTACACTTCACGCTTTGGAACATTGCGATCAACTGCTGCTTTTTTTATAGCCTCTTTAGATGTAGCGCCTTTCGCGATGTAATGCTCGACATGTGCTTTAGGCGTGAGGGGCTCCCACCATTGTGCTTCCTCATCTGATTCTTCATTTTTATTGCCTTCTACGACGAGGCAAAACTCACCGCGTATCTGATCCTCGTTTGCCCATTCGATAACCTCAGATATCGTGCCTCTGATGAACTCTTCATATTTCTTGGTAAGCTCACGCGTCACAGCAATTTCTCGATCTCCTAATACCTCTGCCATCGCTGACAAGGTTTCCTTAAGTCTGTGAGGCGCTTCATAAAAGATGATCGTTTCCTGCCGTTTTTTCAGACTTTCCAGCTCCTTCTTCTTTTCTTTTTTCTGCCTGTTCAGAAAACCGTAAAAGAAGAAAGGCTGCGGGACAATACCAGAAGCGATTAGAGCCGTTAATGCAGCATTTGCTCCCGGCAGCGGCACAACATAACCGCCTATCTCCGTAAAATCCTTCACGATTTCCGCTCCCGGATCAGAGATGGTCGGCAGCCCAGCATCACTGACAAGGGCAATGTTTTTTCCGGTTTTCAGCCATTCAATGATTTTGTGTCCGCTGCTTTCTTTATTATGTTCGTGATAACTAACGAGCGGTGTTTCAATTTCGTATACATGACAAAGCTTTTTCGTTTGTCTCGTATCTTCCGCAGCAATTGCATCCACTGATTTCAGGGTGTCTATCGCCCGGAATGTCATATCCTCTAAATTTCCGATTGGTGTTGGGACCAAATATAGAATTCCCATGTCTGACTTTCCATTAAAGCTCATTTGGCGTCTTAACATATACAGCCTCCTTGCTGTTCCGCTTTTCTTCTATATAAAGCTCTTTTTTCTTCCGAGTCATTTTTTTGAAATAATATTCCGCCTGCATCGCTTCCCGCTTCGTTGAGAAAGCTTCGGCAAAAATCAATTCAACTGGACGTCTTACTTTTGTATACTTTGCGCCCTTCCCATCATTATGTGTTTTTACTCGTTTCTGCAGATCGTTGGTATACCCGGCATACCAACTATTGTCTTTACATTTCACAACGTAGAAAAAATGGTTATTTGTCTCCATATAAAATGGTCCTGATTTCTTTTGTGTATTCATTTTGTTCATTATAAACGAACAAAGGGGGGAGTATTTTTAAATCCGGACGTCCGCCTTTAATGCCTTCAACCAAAATGGTATTGGCTTCTTTCCCTTGCTTCGGATAGACAAATTGCACACGCTTCGGCTCGATTTGGTAAGCCTTCATCAGTTCAAAAATCTCTAATAGCCGTCCCGGCCGGTGAACAAGGGCTGCCTTTCCCCCTTGCTTGAGCAGCTTGCTGCTGACTGAAATGACATCCTCCAATGTGCAGTGAATTTCATGTCTTGCGATTCTAAGATGCTCATTCATATTTTGTTCTGTTTGCTTCGGCGTTTTAAAATACGGCGGATTGCAGGTGACAACATCATATCGATTATGTCCCAGCTTCTCCGGCATGTTTTTCAAATCCTCATGTATCATTTGAATCTGATCCTGTAGCTGATTATACTCCACACTGCGAACAGCCATATCATGGAGCCTTTCTTGAATTTCAACTCCAAGAATGTCCGCTTTTGATCTTGTGCTGAGCAGCAGCGGCACAATGCCATTGCCTGAGCATAGATCAACGATTTTTCCTTTTTGAATTGGAACGTAGGCAAACTTGGACAGCAGCACAGCGTCCAATGAAAATGCAAACACCGTTGGACTTTGTATGATTTTCATGTCCTCTGCCAGCAAATAATCTAATCTTTCATCATCACGTAATGAAACCATCTTCTTATCCTTTCAGTACCTTTGAAAAAGGCTCCCGTCTTATGCGGAAGCCTTTTCCTTATTTTTTATTTAAGAATGACAGACAGAACAGACAATCTTCTTTTCGAACACTTCCATAGTGAACATTGCAGATATGAAATCCTTCTTGATACAGACGTGCCAGATTATCATATCCTTCCCCTATATCAGTTTGCTCTGTCTTCTGTGTTTTTGATTCTTTTTTATCAGCTTTGAACTTTTCAATCTGCTGCGTCGTATCGTCCAGCCGTTTGCGCAAATTCTTGTTTTCAAGCTGTAAATGATGATTTTCTTCAATCATCTCACCGATATGCTGCTTCAAATCCCCCAGCTGTCGGTACAGTGAGCCAATTTGTTCTTCTAAGTTAATGACGGTATCAAATAACTCTTTTTTATCCAAGGTTCCACACCTCGTTAATCTGTGGTTTGTGCGGATACGACGCCCTCTTCCAAGAGCTCTTCCCAAGTATATTCTATCACTTTTTCACGGTTTATCAGTTCCACCTGAAGCACCCGTTCCAGAATATTAAGTCCGACGACCTTTGCAGGGCCGTTGGCTGTCGTAATCATTTCTCCTATATCCGGAAGCTGTTCTTTGGCCGTCTCATACTCATCGTTCTCATATTTTAAACAGCACATCAGACGTCCGCAAAGACCTGAAATCTTCGTAGGATTTAAAGACAAGTTTTGGTCCTTGGCCATTTTAATGGAAACAGGTTCAAAATCTCCAAGGAACGTTGAACAGCAAAGCATTCTTCCGCAAGGACCGATTCCTCCGAGCATTTTCGCCTCATCCCTTACTCCGATTTGACGCAGCTCAATTCTTGTTTTAAAGATAGAGGCCAAATCTTTTACAAGCTCTCTAAAGTCTACCCGACCGTCAGCAGTGAAGTAAAAAATAACTTTATTGCGGTCAAACGTAAATTCAACATCGACCAGCTTCATATCCAAGCCATGTTCAGCCACTTTCTTTTGACAGATGTCAAATGCTGATAAAGCTTCCTGTTTGTTTTCTTCTACGATGAGAAGGTCACGCTCGTCAGCCACACGTATCACTTTTCGAAGGGGCAGCACGACGTCGTGCTCATCCACCTGTTTATTCGCAATCACGACCTGGCCGTACTCAACGCCTCTGACAGTTTCTACAATAACGCAGCTGTCATGTTCTATATGAAATCCATTTGGATCAAAATAATATATTTTACCCGCTTTCTTAAAGCGGACTCCAATTACATTGTACAAGCTTATCCCTCCTGCAACATTAACACCAAGTGCTCCATTAATCCTTGTACATTCACATTGGAATGAAGCCGTTTCTTTGCTTCTAAAACAGCAAGAATCTGATTCGTAACGCTTTGTTGTGTCGATTGTAACGCATGCTGTTTTATTGATTGGAATAAGTCTTGATAAATCAATTTATCTTCATTTCCTATTTGGATGGACAACACATCGCGATATATCAATAAGAGCATATCAAGACCCATTTCTTGATGGGTTTTTTCTTTGAAAAAGGGCATCCATTGATCTTGAATAAAGAAAAAAGCATGTCCTTTCCGCTGGTGTAGGACTTCATACAATTTTATCACTTTCGCTCTAGACTCTGCAAACTCATCATTTCGACTCAATTCGACTGCTTCTGCTACATTATTGGTCATGTTGGCCAGAAGCCTTGCCATATGAGGCGAGACCTCTTGTTCGATGAGTCTATCTTCAATTGCTTTGGGCTGCAAAGGCTGAAAGGGAAGGGTTTGGCACCTTGAAATGATGGTATCCAATAACCGTTGGGGCTGCTCCGTGATGAGGATGGCCATTGTATCTTTATTCGGTTCTTCTAAAAATTTCAGCAGGCTGTTCGCCGCATTCGCTGTCATTTGATCTGCATGAGAAATAATATACAGCTTTTTATGCGATTCAAGCCCTGTCTTAGAAAACTCCTCTTGTAGCGCTTGAATTTGCGCCTTTTTGATCGATAAACCATCAGGCTGGACAAGATGGAGATCAGGGTGGTTCCCTGACTCAATCCGTTTACAGTTTCGGCAGCTCTCACAAGGCTCCGCGCCAACCTCCAGGCAAAAAAAGCTTTTCGCAAGAAGCAGCGCGGCATCAAGCTTGCCTGTTCCTTTTTTTCCCTCAAACAAATAAGCGTGTGATAGTCTGTCCTTCTCAATACTATTATATAAAAGCTTCATCACTCTGGGCTGAAGCTCGTTCATTTCATTCCAAGATATTGCCATTATATCACTCTCTATGTGTAAAGGTTAATCAATAAACCTTTTATTTCGCCAATACGCTCCAGCAAATCAATTGCCGGTTTTTCCTGATCCATCATCTCTTCCGTAAGCTGTATCAATTTGTCGTCGATTTCTTTTACAAGTCCCAGCGTTCTGCTGTTGCCATATAGGTCAAAGCTTTTCGATGTTTCATGTGAAAGCCCGCTGTCTACGGCCTCTTTGACAAAACGCTTCACCTGTCCTTTGAACCTCGCCAAGTCTTTAAAATTGCGGGATTTCGTCAACCTTTTTCCAAATGCCTCGATATCTGATAACAGCCGAGTGAGCTGATCAAATTTCAATTTGCTGCTTTGGTTTTCCATCGATGTTTTAAACGACGCTGTCATCTCAGATGTTTTCACAGAAGGAAGCTGTTTATTATCTATAAATGTACGTATATCTTTATTAATTTTCACAGTTTCAAATCCTTAAAATTGATGAAATTCATCGACTGGAAGGACAAATACTGTCGCTCCGCCAACTTCCACTTCGACTGGATAAGGGACATATGAATCAGCATTTCCACCCATTGGAGATACAGGCGCAATCATCTGATCACGTTTCTGTCCGTTTTCTTTAATGAGGCTCAATGCTTTATCGACGCGTATATCTTCGACACCAATCATAAACGTTGTATTACCTGATTTTAGAAATCCTCCCGTCGTCGCAAGCTTTGTCACTCTAAAGTTGTGATCCGTTAAGGTTTTCAAAAGCCGGTTGCTGTCCTGATCTTGTACAACTGCCACTATCAATTTCATCTGTGAAGGCCTCCTTTAGATTGGAAACAACAATGATCTCGTTTACATTATTATATCAACTATTGGTAAACAGGTCACAATTGAATTTTTTTCAACGCTTCATTGATCACCTTCATAACGTCCTGAACAACGAGGTCTTTGGATTGGCTGGCATCAACAGAGTGAAATCTTTCCGGGAATCGTTTCATCAGCTCTTGATAACCTTCCTGTACCTTTGTATGGAAGCTTAATTTTTCTAAATCGAGCCTGTTTTTCTCCCGCGAGCCGTTTGCGTAAATGCGCTTCAGTCCTTCTTCCGGACTAATTGAAAAATAAACCGTTACATGGGGCATCATATCGCCGATAGCAAACTCATTAATTGACAGAACCTCATCAATCCCAAGTCCTCTGGCATATCCTTGGTATGCAAGCGAGCTGTCTATGAATCTGTCACAAAGAACGACGTGCCCCTGTTCCAATGCTGGTTTTACTTTTTCAACTAAATGCTGGCGTCTTGCAGCCGCATATAAGAGAGCTTCTGTTTTTGGGTCCATTAATGTGTTGTTCTCATTCAGAATGACCTCTCGAATTTGTTCTGCAATATCTATGCCGCCTGGCTCTCGAGTTGCTGTAACCTGAAGGCCCTCTGCTGTCAGTATGTTGTTGATTTCCTGCAGAACAGTCGTTTTCCCCGCACCTTCTGGACCTTCGAATGTAATAAATAAACCGCTCATGATTTCTCCTCTTCTATATAAACAAGTAGTTGTTTCTCTTTGATTTTCGTATTCCCTTGAACATGCATTTTCATGCTGATCAAGCGGCTGAGCTTTTGCACACTTTCTTTTGTCATTCTTTCTCCCGCCATAATCATCGGAATACCCGGAGGATAAGGAATGACATCCTCTGCGTTCAGCCGGCCTGCCGCTTCATCAAAGTCCACATATTCTTTTTTGAACGTTTGCAGCTCTTTTTTTTGATAAGGCAAGACAGTAACAGGCCGCGTTGCCCATTCTCCAGAAACAAACACCTGATCGGGAGGCGTTTTTTCAATCTCTTCATCAATGAATTTTATCGTTTCAGCGCTTATTCTGCGATTTCCTCCCAATGGAAGAACGAGCAAGACTTGATTTTCATCCGCAAGCTCAGTGAATATGTTGGCACGTTCTAATATGTTTTGCAGCGTATACCCTGAATGCCCACGTTTTGAACGTAATGTAAGCTTGAGGGGATCCGTAATCATCCGTGGATCGGCCGGCTTGACAGCTTCTGCATTTCTAAGTGAATCAAACGTTTGTTTAAGTAATTGTATTCGCTGCAGAATGTCAGAAAGCTTTTGTTCTTCTATTATATGCTGTACATAAGCGCGGGCAATGTCTAACGAAGCCATAATCGGATAAGAAGGGCTGCTGCTTTGTAATCGATTTAAATACTCTGCCACCCGATTCCGGTCAACTCTGCTGCTGTTAAGGTGCAAATAAGAACCCATCGTCATGGCAGGCAGCGTTTTATGAGCCGACTGAACAACGATATCTGCCCCCATCGTTAAAGCTGAGGACGGAAAAGGCTCCCCTAAAATAAAATGTGCGCCATGCGCTTCATCGACTAAAACAGGAATCCCGTAATGATGGGCCTCTGAAATGATTTCGGTCAAATCAGCACTATGCCCGTAATATGTCGGATGGGTCAGCACCAAGCCTTTCGCATCTGGATATGCTGCCAAGGCTTCTTTAACTGTTTTTAACGGAACATGAGTAGGCACATGCATCGCTGAATCAATGTCGGGTGCAAGATAAACTGGCTCAGCACCAGCCATATCAACAGCATGAAACACAGATTTATGACAGTTTCTTTGAACCAGAATTATATCACCCGGTTCACAAACAGATAAGATCATCGCTAGGTTCCCGACAGTTGTTCCATTCACCAGAAAAAAACTTTCCGTTGATCTATATAATTGACTGACAAGCTCCTGTGCTTCCTTAATTACCCCAGAAGGATGATGGAGGTCATCCAGTCCTGTCAGTTCAGTTACATCAATGGTAAGAAGCGGACCGAATAACGACTTAGCGTCATCAAAAAAGACATCTCCATTGTGATGTCCCGGAACATGAAATGAATGAGAATCTCTTCTCGCATGATGAATCAGTGCTTTATATAAAGGTGTGTTCATTAAAACAATCCTTTGAATGTGTTTTCTTATCCTTATTATATCGTGCCTCTGACAGAACTTAAAGATAAGACTTACTGGTAACTACCTTTCCTTCATCGTAAGCAGCTTATGCTTCAGATCGTCTTCCATCACCATGAGTTCTTCTTCTGCCCGACGGCGTTTGATTCGTCCTTCTTCTTGTATGGTCAGCGTTTCTTCAAGCGTGCTGATTAAGCTTTCCTGCACCTTTTTTAACGTATCGATATCTACAAGGCCTCGTTCATTCGCCCTCGCAGTTTCAATTGTATTGGTCTTCAAAAGCTCCGCATTTTTCAGCAAGAGCTCGTTGGTTGTATCTGATACTTTTTGTTGGGCATCTACTGCATTGCGCTGCCTTAAAAGCGTCAGCGCAATCGCTACTTGGTTTTTCCAAAGCGGAATCGCTGTCACAATGGATGACTGAATTTTTTCAGCTAACGCTTGATTTGTATTCTGAATCAGCCTGATTTGCGGGGCACTTTGGATTGTGATTTGCCTGCTGAGCAGCAAATCATGCACCCTTTTATCTAAACGGTCAGCAAATTGAACCAAATCGTTTACTTCTTGAACTGCCATTTGATTGTGCTCGCTTGATTCAGCCTTTTGCTTTAGTTGAGGGATTGTTTTTGTTTTTAATTCCTCCAGCTTCAGTTCTCCCGCAGCAATATATACATTCAACGCCGTGAAATACTCTTTATTTTTTTCGTATAGCTGCTCTAACAGCTTATTGTCACTGATTAAAGCATTTCTAGAGTGTTCCAGCTTCAAGCTGATTCTGTCTATCTGTACGCTGGTCTTTTGATATTTAGACAGCACCTCCTGAAGAGAATTCGACACTCTTCCAAACACGCGCGAAAAAAATCCTTTTTTCCTAGACTGAAGATCATCGGGATTTACTTGCTCCAGCTTTTTCATCAGCTCTCCAAGTATTTCACCAATCTCCCCGACATCCTTCTTTTGAACATGATCAATCATAGTATGAGAAAAATTCAGCAGTTTGGACTGAGCTTGTGAACCGTATAAGACAATACTTTGCATATTTTTATGATCGATCTGCCCAGCAAGCTGAATTGCTTTTTCCTTGTTTTCCTCGGGAAGAACATCAATAAGGCGCACTTGCTGCTTCTCCGCTTTTACTGCCTCCGCCTCTATTTCTCCAAAAGGGTCCGCCAATAACTCATCGATATGAAGGTCGCTTTGATCTCGGTCCATCGCTCTTACCCTCTTCCATTATTTCTTTAATGAATGCTTCGCTGCATCTAATTCAAATTGCAGTTCGTCAATATCATCACCCATTAATTGAGTTAAATCTTCCTCTAAACGCTTTGCCAGTTCAGCGAGTGTGATGCGTGCCTCACTCAGTGACGTCGCCAGCTCTTTGCTTTTTTTCGGATGTGATGATAAAAAGGCATACTTCTCTGTCAGTTCAACAACTGAATCGAGCGTTTGGTAAAAAAATCGCTCAGCCTGATAAAACCGCTTCGGTTCTTTTTTTGCAAGAATATAAATCCTTCTGACAAGTCTCAGCATTTCTGCATTTTGTTTAAACATTTGTATGCTTTTCGCTTGAAATAAAGCTTTTCGAAGGCGTATGATTTTATGCCTTGCTTCCTCTAGGTTTTTCTTTATATAGGCATATTCTCTTCCTGTCAGTCCATGCTTCTTGAGAAACAACCGCCTTGAATTCCAAACACCAGTTGTATATACGACTAGTCCTGAAGCGAGCCCATATACAAATGATAAAAAAAGAGGCTGATTCAGACCGAAAAAGCACAGTATTCCTATGAAAACAAAAGTCGCACTGCTCGTGAAACTCCATATTAAAAAGTGAAGAAATCTCTGCATGAGATCATCGACTCCTGTGTATATTCTCAGTTTTAATATTATTATCTACTACGATCAATCCCTAAACAAGTTTCATTACTTTTTATTAACTCATTTCTTTTAAAAGAATACAAAAAAAGACCTCTTCAGGTCTTAAGAATATAATGGCGGTGTATGAATGCTTTTAAGCTTTTTTACATAAAAGGCATAGTCAGGATCTGAAGTTGATGTAGAAATTACTTTTCTCTCACAATCTAAGCATATGAATTTCGTATAAAGATGAATGCCTCTATCCTTCTCTTGATCACAAATTACACATGTATGATTTAGTTTACCTGTTTCGTCCATCGTCCCCACCTCCGTACAATTAGCCTTTCCTTAAATCATCTATTGTATACACTATTTAGATCTTTTTGAAACTTGAAATCAGTATATGGGCTATATAAGCTGTCGGTGTTTGTATTTATTGATTTTACCAATTGTGAACAAACAAAAAACCCAGCTCAATGAGCTGGGTTTTACCTTGCTTGGCGGCGTCCTACTCTCACAGGGGGAAACCCCCGACTACCATCGGCGCTGAAGAGCTTAACTTCCGTGTTCGGCATGGGAACGGGTGTGACCTCTTCGCTATCGCCACCAAACAAATGCCTTCAGGATGAAGGTACTGGGCGTCTCTCACAGGATGTGAGAGCCCTTAGCGGAGTTTCTTTCCGCCTTTTAGAGAGTGTTCTCTCAAAACTAGATAACAGATGTGACATCAATCAAAATGTGGTTAAGTCCTCGATCGATTAGTATCTGTCAGCTCCATGTGTCGCCACACTTCCACCTCAGACCTATCAACCTGATCATCTTTCAGGGATCTTACTTCCTTGCGGAATGGGAAATCTCATCTTGAGGGGGGCTTCATGCTTAGATGCTTTCAGCACTTATCCCGTCCGCACATAGCTACCCAGCGATGCCCTTGGCAGAACAACTGGTACACCAGCGGTGCGTCCATCCCGGTCCTCTCGTACTAAGGACAGCTCCTCTCAAATTTCCTGCGCCCGCGACGGATAGGGACCGAACTGTCTCACGACGTTCTGAACCCAGCTCGCGTACCGCTTTAATGGGCGAACAGCCCAACCCTTGGGACCGACTACAGCCCCAGGATGCGATGAGCCGACATCGAGGTGCCAAACCTCCCCGTCGATGTGGACTCTTGGGGGAGATAAGCCTGTTATCCCCGGGGTAGCTTTTATCCGTTGAGCGATGGCCCTTCCATGCGGAACCACCGGATCACTAAGCCCGACTTTCGTCCCTGCTCGACTTGTAGGTCTCGCAGTCAAGCTCCCTTGTGCCTTTACACTCTGCGAATGATTTCCAACCATTCTGAGGGAACCTTTGGGCGCCTCCGTTACCTTTTAGGAGGCGACCGCCCCAGTCAAACTGCCCACCTGACACTGTCTCCCCGCCCGATAAGGGCGGCGGGTTAGAAGGTCAATACAGCCAGGGTAGTATCCCACCGATGCCTCCACCGAAGCTGGCGCTCCGGTTTCCAAGGCTCCTACCTATCCTGTACAAGCTGTACCAACATTCAATATCAGGCTGCAGTAAAGCTCCACGGGGTCTTTCCGTCCTGTCGCGGGTAACCTGCATCTTCACAGGTACTATAATTTCACCGAGTCTCTCGTTGAGACAGTGCCCAGATCGTTGCGCCTTTCGTGCGGGTCGGAACTTACCCGACAAGGAATTTCGCTACCTTAGGACCGTTATAGTTACGGCCGCCGTTTACTGGGGCTTCAATTCGCACCTTCGCTTACGCTAAGCGCTCCTCTTAACCTTCCAGCACCGGGCAGGCGTCAGCCCCTATACTTCGCCTTACGGCTTCGCAGAGACCTGTGTTTTTGCTAAACAGTCGCCTGGGCCTATTCACTGCGGCTCTCTCGGGCTTGCACCCTAACAGAGCACCCCTTCTCCCGAAGTTACGGGGTCATTTTGCCGAGTTCCTTAACGAGAGTTCTCTCGATCACCTTAGGATTCTCTCCTCGCCTACCTGTGTCGGTTTGCGGTACGGGCACCTCTCACCTCGCTAGAGGCTTTTCTTGGCAGTGTGGAATCAGGAACTTCGCTACTATATTTCGCTCGCCATCACAGCTCAGCCTTATGGGAAACGGATTTGCCTATTTCCCAGCCTAACTGCTTGGACGCGGATATCCAATACCGCGCTTACCCTATCCTCCTGCGTCCCCCCATTGCTCAAATGGTGAGGAGGTGGTACAGGAATATCAACCTGTTGTCCATCGCCTACGCCTTTCGGCCTCGGCTTAGGTCCCGACTAACCCTGAGCGGACGAGCCTTCCTCAGGAAACCTTAGGCATTCGGTGGAGGGGATTCTCACCCCTCTTTCGCTACTCATACCGGCATTCTCACTTCTAAGCGCTCCACCAGTCCTTCCGGTCTGGCTTCACAGCCCTTAGAACGCTCTCCTACCACTGTTCGAAGAACAGTCCGCAGCTTCGGTGATACGTTTAGCCCCGGTACATTTTCGGCGCAGAGTCACTCGACCAGTGAGCTATTACGCACTCTTTAAATGGTGGCTGCTTCTAAGCCAACATCCTGGTTGTCTAAGCAACTCCACATCCTTTTCCACTTAACGTATACTTTGGGACCTTAGCTGGCGGTCTGGGCTGTTTCCCTTTCGACTACGGATCTTATCACTCGCAGTCTGACTCCCAAGGATAAGTCATTGGCATTCGGAGTTTGACTGAATTCGGTAACCCGGTAGGGGCCCCTAGTCCAATCAGTGCTCTACCTCCAAGACTCTTACCTTGAGGCTAGCCCTAAAGCTATTTCGGAGAGAACCAGCTATCTCCAGGTTCGATTGGCATTTCACCCCTACCCACACCTCATCCCCGCACTTTTCAACGTGCGTGGGTTCGGGCCTCCATTCAGTGTTACCTGAACTTCACCCTGGACATGGGTAGATCACCTGGTTTCGGGTCTACGACCACGTACTCATGCGCCCTATTCAGACTCGCTTTCGCTGCGGCTCCGCATCTTCTGCTTAACCTTGCACGGGATCGTAACTCGCCGGTTCATTCTACAAAAGGCACGCCATCACCCGTTAACGGGCTCTGACTACTTGTAGGCACACGGTTTCAGGATCTCTTTCACTCCCCTTCCGGGGTGCTTTTCACCTTTCCCTCACGGTACTGGTTCACTATCGGTCACTAGGGAGTATTTAGCCTTGGGAGATGGTCCTCCCGGATTCCGACGGAATTTCACGTGTTCCGCCGTACTCAGGATCCACTCAGGAGAGAACGAAGTTTTGACTACAGGGCTGTTACCTCCTATGGCGGGCCTTTCCAGACCTCTTCATCTACCTCGTTCCTTTGTAACTCCGTACAGAGTGTCCTACAACCCCAAGAGGCAAGCCTCTTGGTTTGGGCTAATCCCGTTTCGCTCGCCGCTACTCAGGGAATCGCATTTGCTTTCTCTTCCTCCGGGTACTTAGATGTTTCAGTTCCCCGGGTCTGCCTTCTCATATCCTATGAATTCAGATATGGATACCACTCCATTACGAGTGGTGGGTTTCCCCATTCGGAAATCTCCGGATCAAAGCTTGCTTACAGCTCCCCGAAGCATATCGGTGTTCGTCCCGTCCTTCATCGGCTCCTAGTGCCAAGGCATCCACCGTGCGCCCTTTCTAACTTAACCGTTAAAAAGAATCACTATGTGATATCTTGTCTTACTAATTGAATGTGATGTCTACTGTTATCTAGTTTTCAAAGAACACGTTGGTGGAGCCTAGCGGGATCGAACCGCTGACCTCCTGCGTGCAAAGCAGGCGCTCTCCCAGCTGAGCTAAGGCCCCAATATTTAAGATGGTGGGCCTGAGTGGACTCGAACCACCGACCTCACGCTTATCAGGCGTGCGCTCTAACCAGCTGAGCTACAGGCCCATCTTAACTTATAAGGAACAAAGTTCCTTCAAAACTAAACAAGACAGGGAACGTTCTGTTTATAAGACCCAAGGTCTTATATTCCGTAATATATCCTTAGAAAGGAGGTGATCCAGCCGCACCTTCCGATACGGCTACCTTGTTACGACTTCACCCCAATCATCTGTCCCACCTTCGGCGGCTGGCTCCTAAAAGGTTACCTCACCGACTTCGGGTGTTACAAACTCTCGTGGTGTGACGGGCGGTGTGTACAAGGCCCGGGAACGTATTCACCGCGGCATGCTGATCCGCGATTACTAGCGATTCCAGCTTCACGCAGTCGAGTTGCAGACTGCGATCCGAACTGAGAACAGATTTGTGGGATTGGCTTAACCTCGCGGTTTCGCTGCCCTTTGTTCTGTCCATTGTAGCACGTGTGTAGCCCAGGTCATAAGGGGCATGATGATTTGACGTCATCCCCACCTTCCTCCGGTTTGTCACCGGCAGTCACCTTAGAGTGCCCAACTGAATGCTGGCAACTAAGATCAAGGGTTGCGCTCGTTGCGGGACTTAACCCAACATCTCACGACACGAGCTGACGACAACCATGCACCACCTGTCACTCTGCCCCCGAAGGGGATGTCCTATCTCTAGGATTGTCAGAGGATGTCAAGACCTGGTAAGGTTCTTCGCGTTGCTTCGAATTAAACCACATGCTCCACCGCTTGTGCGGGCCCCCGTCAATTCCTTTGAGTTTCAGTCTTGCGACCGTACTCCCCAGGCGGAGTGCTTAATGCGTTAGCTGCAGCACTAAGGGGCGGAAACCCCCTAACACTTAGCACTCATCGTTTACGGCGTGGACTACCAGGGTATCTAATCCTGTTCGCTCCCCACGCTTTCGCTCCTCAGCGTCAGTTACAGACCAGAGAGTCGCCTTCGCCACTGGTGTTCCTCCACATCTCTACGCATTTCACCGCTACACGTGGAATTCCACTCTCCTCTTCTGCACTCAAGTTCCCCAGTTTCCAATGACCCTCCCCGGTTGAGCCGGGGGCTTTCACATCAGACTTAAGAAACCGCCTGCGAGCCCTTTACGCCCAATAATTCCGGACAACGCTTGCCACCTACGTATTACCGCGGCTGCTGGCACGTAGTTAGCCGTGGCTTTCTGGTTAGGTACCGTCAAGGTGCCGCCCTATTCGAACGGCACTTGTTCTTCCCTAACAACAGAGCTTTACGATCCGAAAACCTTCATCACTCACGCGGCGTTGCTCCGTCAGACTTTCGTCCATTGCGGAAGATTCCCTACTGCTGCCTCCCGTAGGAGTCTGGGCCGTGTCTCAGTCCCAGTGTGGCCGATCACCCTCTCAGGTCGGCTACGCATCGTTGCCTTGGTGAGCCATTACCTCACCAACTAGCTAATGCGCCGCGGGTCCATCTGTAAGTGGTAGCCGAAGCCACCTTTTATGTTTGAACCATGCGGTTCAAACAAGCATCCGGTATTAGCCCCGGTTTCCCGGAGTTATCCCAGTCTTACAGGCAGGTTACCCACGTGTTACTCACCCGTCCGCCGCTAACATCAGGGAGCAAGCTCCCATCTGTTCGCTCGACTTGCATGTATTAGGCACGCCGCCAGCGTTCGTCCTGAGCCAGGATCAAACTCTCCGATAAAAGTTTGACTGACTACGCACATCGCTGTGCGATTTGTTTAAAACTGAATTAACAGGTACGTTTTGTCTTGTTTAGTTTTCAAAGAACTTTACTGCCGCTCTTTAAGCGACTTTATAATCATATCATTTCCTGTCGCTTTCGTCAATAACTTTTTTCAATGACTTAATGTCGAAAAAGTGTTTCGTCATCAGCGACGTATATTAGAATAACACCTTAGGTAACTAAAGTCAACATATAATTTCATTAAATGATGAATTGTTTAATGACGACTAATGCCGCTATTCCCGGCACTCCTAAAATCCCACTGATCATTGTAGTGACAAGGTTGATCGGCACATGAATGCCAAGACTGCCGCCAAACATATTTACACAAACCAGCAGCAAAGCGCCCGCCACAAATTTAACAGCTGTGATGCCAATCCACTTTAAAGGTTTTGCAGATGAACCTGATAAAAATAGAAGAACAACCAGTCCTAAAATAATCCCTATAATCAAAATAGGCTCCATGAATCTTCTCATCTCCTTTGCTTATTCTAGTACAAGCTTATGAGAAGACCCAGGAGTTTAGACCACTTACTTCCACCGGCTGATTTTTAAATTACGCTGCTTTGCTTCCCTCAGGTAAAAAAAATACTTCGCTTCAGCTACTTTCAGTTCGTACAACACTTCATCAGATGGTTCTAAGCTTTTTTCAACCAGCTTTTTCTGCCTGTTCCATTCTTCCTTTTGTTTAAAAAGCTGTTCAATTAGTTTTTCATCAAACTCTCTTCTTAATGTTTTCCTGCGAAGAAAACCCATGGATCGCTTTTTCCTCCTTACAATTCACGTCTTCCTTCAAGTGCTTTAGAAAGAGTGACCTCATCCGCGTATTCCAAATCACCGCCGACAGGCAGTCCATGGGCAATACGGGAGAGTTTAATACCAGACGGCTTCAAGAGCCTTGATATATACATCGCCGTTGCTTCCCCTTCTATATTAGGGTTTGTCGCGAGAATCACTTCTGTCACTTGATCATCCTGTAATCGTTTTAACAATTCTGGTATTTTAATATCCTCTGGTCCGATGCCGTCCATTGGAGAAATGGCGCCGTGGAGAACGTGGTACTGTCCGTTGTATTCCTTCATTTTCTCCATAGCGATTACATCCTTAGGGTCTTGCAAAACACAGATAACAGACTTATCCCTGCGCGTATCTTGGCAAATATAGCATGGGTCCTGATCTGTGATATGCCCGCAAACTGAACAATATGTCAGATTGCGTTTCGCATTTACTAATGCTTTCGCAAAATCTAATACCACATCTTCTTTCATACCTAGAACAAAAAAAGCCAGACGAACCGCTGTTTTCGGTCCGATCCCTGGCAATTTCATAAAGCTGTCTATCAGCTTTGATATTGGTTCAGGATATTGCATGTTCTTTTATCCCCCTAGAATAAACCTGGCATGTTCATTCCTTTTGTAAATTGACCCATTGTTTCGTTTGTGATCTCGTCAACTTTTTTCAAAGCTTCATTCGTTGCAGCGAGCACTAAATCCTGAAGCATATCGATATCTTCGGGATCAACGACTTCTTCTTTGATGATGACATCCAGGATTTCTTTTTGGCCGTTTGCTTTTACTGTAACCATACCGCCGCCCGCAGACCCTTCAATAACCTGTTCTGCAAGCTCTTCTTGAGCCTTCGCCATATCCTTTTGCATTTTTTGCATTTGTTTCATCATTTTTTGCATATTTCCCATTCCACCACGCATAGCATTCACTCTCTTTCATTTTGTTAGTCTTTTATTTCAATTAAATCCGCTCCGACAAGCTTTTTCGCCTCGGCAATAAGCGGGTCTTCTTCAGCCGGTTCATTTGATCCTTCATTTTCCTGCTGATGATCCACTAAAAATTCTTCTCTTATTTTACCCCATTGTGCTTCTGGAACGCCAATCAAATCCATTCTTTTTCCGAGCATCGATTCTAAAATCTGCTCAAGATTGGTTCGGACTCCGTTGTTGTCTTCGGCAACCATTTTACAATGAATTTCATATTTGAATTTCAGGACAAATGCCGCTGAGGCTGCAGCCACAGGTTCACTGTCATTCAGCAAAGCCGCATGCGAAACTTTGTTTTGCTGTTTGAGATGGGCAAGAAGTTTGCCCCAGGTGTTTTTGAGCTGATCAAGATCCGGTCTCGTCGCTTCCTTCAAAATTTCATGAATTCTGCCTACTGGCGCTTTGTAATTCGATTTCCCGCCCTTTGGCGCACGCGGTGCTTCTTTTTTCGGGCTTTCCGCCGCCGCTTTAATGCCTGTTGTTTTGAGCCGCTCCACTTCCTGCTCGAGTTGTTGAATTTTATTCATTAGCATATCGACTTCCGGAAGCTCAGCTGCTGATTGATGAGACGTTTGGCAAATCTTCACCACTGCCACTTCAAAAAAGATACGGGGATGATTTGTCCATTTCATTTCTTGATGACTCTTGTTCAGAATATCAATCATTTCATATATGGCCTGCGTCGGAATCTGTTCGCTGAGTCCCCGGAACGTTTCATCGACTTTTACTTTTTCAAGCACCCCTTCTAAGCCTGGGGCTGTTTTGTACAGCAGCATGTCCCTAAAATAGAAAATCATATCCTCTATCAGCTTAGCTGGGTCTTTCCCTTGCTGCAGCAGTTCGTTTAATGTTTCCAGTGCATCAGAAACGTTTTTATCATGCAAGGATTGTGCAAGCTTTCCTATATAAAATTGAGAAACTGCTCCAGTAATCAGAAGCGCATCATCGACTTTGAGCTCCTCGCCGCTAAATGACACCGCCTGATCAAGAAGGCTCAGGGCATCTCTCATCCCGCCGTCTGCAGCACTCGCGATAATATCAAGCGATCCTTCCTCCACTTGCAGCTGTTCAGCATCAACAATTTTGTTCATACGGCCGACAATCGCTTGGGACGTAATTCGTTTAAAATCAAAACGCTGACATCTGGAGATAATGGTTAAAGGGATTTTGTGCGGTTCGGTTGTTGCTAAAATGAAAATACAATGCTCTGGCGGCTCTTCTAGTGTTTTTAGCAATGCGTTAAAGGCGCCGATAGAAAGCATATGCACCTCATCTATGATATATACCTTATATGTGACGGCCGACGGGGCAAACTTCACCTTATCGCGTATGTCACGAATCTCATCAACACCGTTATTGGATGCGGCGTCAATTTCTATGACATCGGATATTGACCCGTTTGTTATCCCTTTACAGGCCGCACATTCGTTGCATGGCTCATCAACAGGCGCATGTTCACAGTTGACAGCTTTGGCAAATATTTTGGCTGCACTGGTTTTTCCCGTTCCCCTCGGCCCGGAAAACAAATAGGCGTGAGAAAACTTCTTTTGCAAAAGGGCATTTTGCAGCGTTTTTGTAATGTGTTCTTGTCCCACCACATCTTCAAAGCGCTGAGGCCTGAATACTCGATATAAAGCTTGGTAACTCACGGGTTTGCCCTCCTCCGTTATTCATCATTCCCATTATACATGAACCTTGTTTCGATTCCAAAAGCTCTTTTCACATAACAAAAAACTCACCTAATAATAGGTGAGTTTGAAAATTTGATGATTGATTTACCGTGCACCTTCTGTCGATTCGCTACCCTAAGCGTTACTTAAGCAGTTAGCTCAGCCCAGGCAACCCTGCGGCACATGAGAGGTTTCACTTAATGCTGCTTCCTTCCGGACCTGACATGGTTCATGAATTCCCATTGCGCAGGACCCAAACGTCAACACCACTTACTTAAGGCAGACCTTAAAGTAAACGAACCTCGAGAAGGGATTCGGCCCTGCTAGAGCGGATTGCAGGTACAGGGCACCGCTACCTCCCCGCTTAGCACGGCAAAATAAATATCAAATTTTATATCGCATCTATTGTGATGCATACATAAGTATATCGTTTCCCCCTAAAAATTGCAACCGGACTACTCAGACAAGTTTTTCCTAAAGGCTTTCTTCTTTTTTCGCAGTTCTTTAAAAAACGAACTGAGCATTTCTCCGCATTCCTCCTCAAGCACCCCGCTTACCACTTCAGCCTGATGGTTAAAGCGCTCTTCCTGCAAAAGGTTCATAAGTGTGCCTGAACAGCCGCCTTTAGGGTCAAACGCACCGAATACCACTTTTTCCACTCGCGAAAGCACGACGGCACCAGCACACATCGGACAAGGCTCTAGCGTCACATAGAGAGTTGCCTCTTCCAGCCGCCACGTCCCCAGTGCCTTACACGCTTCATCGATCACAAGCATTTCCGCATGTGCGATTGACCGCTGCTCCGTCTCTCTTAAATTATGTGCACGCGCTACGACTTTGTCATTGACGACAAGCACAGCGCCAATCGGCACTTCACCTTTCTCTTCAGCTTTTTTCGCTTCTTTCATTGCTTCTTTCATATAAAGTTCATCTTGTGTCATAAGGGTAAGCTCTCTTTTCAAAGTTTTTTCATTGCCAAAAAAGGCTACATACTAACTATAACGAAAACGGAAAGGAGACTGTCGATTGTCCAAAACAGACACAGCTCTTCTCATTGTAGACATGATCAATAATTTTGAGTTTGATATGGGAGAAAGCCTTGCTAAAAAAACAGAAAAAATCGTTCCTCATATTTTATCATTAAAGGAGCATGCGAGACAAAATGACTGGCCGATTATTTACATTAATGATCATTACGGGCTTTGGCAAGCTGATATCAAAAATATTCAGCGAGAATGTACAAATGAAAGAAGCAAGGAAGTCATCACAAAAGTCGCGCCGGATGATGCTGATTATTTTTTAATCAAACCGAAGCATTCCGCTTTTTACGAAACAGCACTCCACACTCTCCTTACCGAATTACAAGTGAAGCATATTATCTTAACAGGCATAGCCGGTAATATTTGCGTGCTGTTTACCGCCAATGACGCATACATGAGAGAATACAATATCACGATTCCTAAGGATTGCATCGCCTCAAATCGTGACGAAGATACCGAATTTGCCTTAACCATGATGGAGAATGTTCTTTTGGCAAAAATCACGACGGAAGAACAAATTACAGAAAAATAAACATGATCAGCGTCTTTCTTTCATACATTGATAGCGATATGAAAGGAGGCGTTTTTCATTCAAATTTATGTGGTGAAACAAGGCGACACTCTTTCTGGTATCGCTTCACGCTACAGAACAACTGTAAATGAGATCGCAGAAACGAATGAAATACCGAATCCCGACAGCCTTGTTGTCGGACAAACCGTTGTCATTCCAATAGCCGGCCAGTTCTATGATGTCCAACAAGGTGATACCCTGACGTCCATCGCGCGGCGGTTCAATACTACAGCAGCCGAGCTTGCCAGGATTAACCGCATCCAGTTAAACACCGTGCTGCAGATTGGTTTCCGTTTATACATTCCACCCATTCCTAAACAAGACATCGAGTCAAATGCTTATCTTGAACCACGCGGAAATCAAATCAGCGAAAATCTTCAGCAGGCGGCCCGGGAAGCGTCACCCTACTTAACGTATCTTGGCGCATTCAGTTTTCAGGCACAGCGTGACGGGACCTTAGTCGCCCCGCCTTTAACGAACTTAAGAAGCATTGCGGAGAATCAAAACACGACATTGATGATGATTATAACGAACCTTGAAAATCAGGCATTCAGCGATGAGCTCGGCCGGATCATCTTAAACGACAATGCTGTGAAAAGAAGACTTTTAAATGAAATAGTCGAGAATGCCAGAAGATATGGGTTCTATGATATTCATTTTGACTTTGAATATTTGCGGCCTCAGGATAGAGAAGCCTATAATCAATTTCTCCGTGAAGCAAGGGATCTTTTCCATCGAGAAGGTTTTGAAATTTCTACTGCGCTTGCCCCTAAAACAAGCGCAACACAGCAAGGCAGATGGTACGAAGCTCATGATTACAGGGCACATGGCCAAATTGTAGACTTTGTTGTTCTCATGACATATGAATGGGGATATAGCGGGGGCCCGGCTCAAGCCGTTTCTCCAATCGGGCCTGTTCGGGATGTGATTGAATATGCTTTGACTGAAATGCCTGCAAATAAAATTGTCATGGGCCAGAATTTATATGGGTATGACTGGACGCTTCCTTATACAGCAGGGGGAACTCCAGCAAGAGCGATAAGCCCCCAGCAAGCCATTGTCATAGCCAATCAAAATAATGCCGCCATTCAGTATGACCAAACCGCTCAAGCGCCTTTCTTCCGCTATACTGATGCAGAAAACAGAAGACACGAGGTATGGTTTGAGGATGCCCGCTCAATCCAAGCAAAATTTAATCTCATTAAAGAGTTGAATTTAAGAGGGATCAGCTATTGGAAGCTTGGTCTATCTTTCCCGCAAAACTGGCTGTTGCTGTCTGATCAATTCAATATTGTCAAAAAGACGTTTCGATAATTTGGAAACGTCTTTTTTTCATAGGGGCACCCGAGCGTTGTGATACAATATGAAGGTCGGTAACTGACGAACGTTTTTCAGAAATAAGGAGGATTCCGATGAATACAGCCCCTTTTATCGCAATAGAAGGTCCTATCGGGGCAGGAAAAACAACCCTCGCAACGATGCTCTCACAAGAGCTTGGATTCCCTATGATCAATGAGATTGTTGAGGATAACCCGTACCTTGATAAGTTTTATGACAATATCGAGGAATGGAGTTTCCAGCTTGAGATGTTTTTTCTCTGTCACAGATACAAACAGCTTGAAGACACCAGTAATCACTTTTTAAAAAAGGGACAGCCTGTGATAGCTGATTATCACATTTATAAAAATGTCATTTTTGCGGAACGCACCCTGTCTCAACATCAGCTGGAAAAATACAAAAAGATTTATCGCCTGCTAACAGATGATCTGCCAAAGCCGAATTTCATCATTTACATAAAGGCTAGTCTGCCCACATTGTTACATCGCATTGAAAAACGCGGACGTCCCTTTGAGAAAAAAATTGAAACAAGCTATTTAGAGCAGCTGATCGCAGATTATGAAGTCGCCATCAAACAACTGCAGGAGGCAGACCCTGAACTTACAGTGTTAACGATAGATGGTGATTCAAAAGACTTCGTTTTGAATAAGAGCGACTTTGAACGCATTGCCGCCCATGTAAAGGAGCTTATCATATGAAAGACCATCATATCCCTAAAAATTCAATTATCACAGTAGCCGGAACAGTAGGTGTCGGAAAATCGACTTTAACAAAAGCTTTGGCTAAAAGGCTTGGATTTAAAACCTCTTTAGAGGAAGTCGATCATAATCCATACTTAGAAAAGTTCTATCATGATTTTGAACGTTGGAGTTTTCATCTGCAAATTTACTTCTTAGCTGAACGATTCAAAGAACAGAAAACGATTTTTGAAGCTGGCGGAGGATTTGTACAGGATCGTTCTATTTATGAAGACACAGGAATATTCGCGAAAATGCATGCTGACAAAGGGACTATGTCAAAGATTGATTACAAAACCTACACAAGCCTTTTCGAAGCAATGGTTATGACACCGTATTTCCCACATCCAGATGTATTGATCTATTTGGAGGGAGATCTGGACAACGTTTTAAACCGGATTGAAGAACGGGGCCGTGAAATGGAGCTTCAGACAAACCGTTCTTATTGGGAAGAAATGCATACGCGCTATGAAAACTGGATAAGTGGTTTTAACGCCTGCCCTGTTTTAAAGCTTCGCATTGAGGATTATGATCTGCTGAACGACGAAAGCTCAATTGAAAACATTGTCGATCAAATCGCTTCAGTTATTTCTGAAAATCAAATAAAGTGAATCTCAACTGAGATTCACTTTTTCATTATAATAAAAAATCCATTGCATCGAATGCAATGGATAAAACAATCTCCAATATATGCTTGTGTTTCATTAGAATTAAAATCAATATGGCGGAGGAAGAGGGATTCGAACCCCCGCGGGCTTTGACACCCCTGTCGGTTTTCAAGACCGATCCCTTCAGCCGGACTTGGGTATTCCTCCGTATCGACAAGACTTACTATATCATGAATGTTCTTATATGGTCAAGCATTTTCAAAAACTTTTTTTGTTTTTATAAAAATGTCCTGTTTATACAGGCAAAAAGGCGTACCTTGTCAGGCACACCTTTTCGGGAATTTACGGTTTCAATACTTCTTTATTCCCCATATAAGGGCGAAGCACTTTCGGAATGACGACACTTCCGTCTTCCTGCTGATAATTTTCTAGGATAGCGGCAACTGTTCTTCCAACTGCCAGACCTGAACCATTCAGTGTGTGTACATGCTCAGGCTTGCCTTTCGCTTCACGTCTAAAACGAATGTTCGCACGTCTTGCCTGAAATGCTTCGAAGTTGCTGCAAGAAGAGATTTCACGATACGTGTCCTGGCTTGGAATCCAAACTTCGATATCGTATTTTTTCGCCGCCGTAAAGCCTAGATCACCCGTACACATGCTCATGACACGGTACGGAAGCTCAAGCAGCTGAAGTACTCGTTCTGCTTGGTTTGTGAGCTTCTCTAATTCATCATAAGAATCTTCAGGCTTCACAAACTTCACAAGCTCAACTTTATTAAATTGGTGCTGACGGATTAATCCGCGTGTATCACGCCCCGCTGAACCCGCTTCAGAACGGAAGCAGGCACTGAATGCCGCATAGTTAATAGGCAGGCTGTCACCTGAAAGGATTTCATCACGATGCATGTTTGTAATCGGTACTTCCGCTGTCGGAATTAAGAAGTAATCTTCTTCTCTGATTTTAAACGCATCCTCTTCGAATTTAGGAAGCTGACCCGTTCCCGTCATGCTTGCGCGGTTCACCATATAAGGCGGGATTACTTCAGTATAGTTATACTCATCTACATGCAGATCAAGCATAAAGTTATACAGTGCACGCTCCAGACGGGCACCTAACCCTTTATAGAAGACGAAACGGCTTCCTGTTACTTTTGCTGCACGTTCAAAGTCAAGAATCCCCAGCTCGTCTGCGATATCCCAGTGCGGCTTCGGCTCGTAAGCAAAAGAAGGCTTTTCGCCCCATTGACGAACTTCTATATTGTCGTCTTCTGTTTCACCGACAGGGACAGACTCATGCGGAATGTTTGGGATAGAAAGAAGGATATGATCAAGCTCCGATTCCACTGTTCTTAACTCTTCATCAAGTTGTTTAATGTCCTCGCCGACTTCACGCATTTCTTTAATGATGTGATCCGCGTCTTTTTTCTCACGTTTCAGTACAGCAACCTGCTGAGATACTTCATTCCGTTTTCCTTTTAACTCTTCAACTTTACCGATAAGCTCTCGTCTTCTATCGTCCAGCGCCTCAAACTTATCAAAATCAGTTAAGTCTTCGCCTTTGTGTACAAGCTTGGCTTTAATGTCTTGAAAATTTGCTCTTAGCATCTTTGTATCAAGCATGCGAAACACTCCTTTTATAAAATGAGTCGAAAATAAAAAGAGCCCTCATCCCCATAAAGGGACGAGAGCTCTCGCGTTGCCACCCTGATTGAAAACAAGCCAGAGACTCGTTTTCCACTTTCACACATAACGGTTATCCCGTAAATGCCTACTTATTTCAGCATTTCGCTCAAGGATGGATTCAGACAGCATCTTTCACCGATTCGCACCAACCATCGGCTCTCTTAGAAAGAGGGGCTTCTTACTAGTTCCAATCAACGCTTTTCGATCTTTATTTGTGCTTATAATGTACTATAAGTTTCCACAGCTTTCAACTGTTTTATACAAGTGCTTTCTGCTTGTATTCCTCAACCATTTGAACAAACAGCTGTGTCACTCGGTGATCTTCTGTCAGCTCCGGATGGAACGAGCAGCCCAAGAATTGATCCTGTTTAGCAGCTACAATACGGCCATTATGCTCCGAAAGAACTTCGACATTTTCACCAGCTTCTAAAATATGCGGCGCACGGATGAATACCCCAGTAAAAGGCTTGTCCAGCCCCTTGATTGTTAAATCAGCTTCAAAACTGTCAACCTGCCGGCCAAATGAATTGCGTTCAACAACCACATTCAGCAGACCTAAATGAGGATTATCTGAACCAGCAATTTCTTTTGCTAATATAATTAATCCAGCGCATGTTCCAAACATTGGTTTTCCCTGAGCAGCAAATTTACGAAGAGGCTCCATGAATTGATACGTATCAATCAAACGGCGCATCGTTGTGCTTTCTCCACCAGGCAAAATCAGCCCGTCAACTTCATTCAGCTGCTCCGGACGTTTAACGACAAGACCAGCCACGCCGCATGCTTCAATTGCACGGATATGCTCTCTAACTGCTCCTTGAAGTCCTAGTACTCCTATTGTTAACATGTCAGCAGCGCTCCTATATTCCTACCAGCCGCGTTCTTGCATACGCTGTTCTGGAAGTAAGTTTGAGATTTCAATCCCTTTCATTGCAGTACCAAGCTCTTTAGAAAGCTCAGCAATCAATTTGTAATCAGTGTAGTGAGTTGTTGCTTCGACAATTGCTTTCGCAAATTTAGCAGGGTTGTCTGATTTAAAAATACCAGAGCCAACAAATACTCCGTCAGCACCAAGCTGCATCATGAGAGCAGCATCAGCAGGAGTTGCTACGCCGCCGGCCGCAAAGTTCACGACAGGAAGCTTGCCGTCTTTTTTAATTTGAAGGAGAAGCTCGTAAGGAGCGCCTAAGTTTTTCGCTTCTGTCATGAGTTCATCTTCACTCATCGCAACGACTTTGCGAACTTGAGCGTTTACTTTGCGCATATGGCGAACAGCTTCAACGATGTTCCCTGTTCCAGGCTCACCTTTCGTACGAAGCATAGAAGCACCTTCAGCGATACGGCGCGTTGCTTCACCAAGATCACGGCAGCCGCAGACGAAAGGAACTGTGTATTCATTTTTATTTAAATGAAATTCTTCGTCAGCCGGAGTCAGAACTTCACTTTCATCAATATAGTCAACACCCATAGCTTCCAGCACACGCGCTTCAACAATATGTCCGATACGCGCTTTTGCCATTACCGGGATAGATACTGCATTCATTACTTCTTCCACGATTGTAGGGTCAGCCATACGGGCAACTCCTCCAGCCGCGCGAATATCAGCTGGTACACGCTCCAGCGCCATTACAGCGACAGCTCCAGCTTCTTCAGCAATTTTCGCTTGTTCCGCATTGATGACGTCCATGATGACGCCGCCCTTTTGCATTTCTGCCATTCCGCGTTTTACACGTTCAGTACCTGTTTGAGCCATTTCTTGGTCCCCCTAATCAAGGTATAGTTATATGATTTCTAGTCCTTATTGTATCCTAGAAATCCAATAATTCATATGGATATATATCATTTTATTCGGTTTTTAGCGCTTTGAAAATCATTTTTTATTAAAAATTGGGTTTTTTCAGTATATTAAGCGAAAGAGCCCTAATACAAATCAGAGCTCTTTCAATTGATTAAAACCAGCCGGTTACCGTATCAACAATACTTCCCCAAATGCCAGCGAAAAATCCGCCGATACTGCGCATTGTCAGAACAAACCAGTTTGCTTTTTCTACTTTTTCTTTTGTAACAAGGTCTACACCAGCCAGATTGCCGTTAAGGAATCCGTAATCCTTTTCATCACCTGTATATTCAGCAGTCAGTTTCCCAACCTTCGTTCCTTTTTTCACAGGAGCGGTTAGCGTATCTTTATTTAATGTGACCTTCGCCTTGTAATTCTTTTCTTCACCATTCTTGACAGGAAGAGAGAATGCTTTGTTTGTCACAATGCCTACTTCTTTCTCTTTACCCTTATCAACTGAAATCGTTTTGTGGCCTTTTACTTGATCGCCTTCAGCGTAAATTTCTTTCATGGAGAAATTGTCGAAAGCATAATCGAACATTTTTTTCGTCTCATCGAAACGGCCTGTGTGAAGGTTGCCCTTTGCGTTCAACACAACAGTAATGACGCGCATTCCGTTGAGTTCAGCTGTTCCTGTGAAGCATGAACCCGCAGAGTCTGTAGAACCTGTTTTCAATCCATCCACAGTCGCTTTTTTATACTCGCTGACGAGCCCTTTCAGCATGAAGTTCCAGTTGGGCATGTCCATTTCATCATCAGTGCCCTCTCTGAACTTCGTTTTGGCGATACTGGAAGTCTCCAAAACCTCAGGGTAGTCAGTAATCAAATGATCTGCAAGAATCGCCATATCCTTAGCAGAAACTTCACTTTCTTCATCTGCGCTTGTCCCCTCAGGCTGATGCCCGTGAAGATCTTTGTTTTCAAGACCTGTTGCGTTAACAAATTTGTAATCTGTTAAGCCAAGTTCTTTCGCTTTTGCATTCATTCTTTTAACAAACTCAGTTTCAGAACCCGCAACGATTTCTGCAATCCCGATAGCAGCGGCATTTGCAGAATAAATTGCTGTAGCTTGATAAAGTTCTTTTACTGTGTACTTCCCGTCCTTACGAAGAGGAACGTTTGATAAGCTGTTATCTTGGGAAATCTCATACACATAATCATCAGGCGTATAGGTTTGGTCCCATTTTACTTTTCCTTGGTCAATTGCTTCTAATAACAGATACTCTGTCATCATTTTTGTCATACTTGCAATTGGCAATCTTTCATCTGCATTTTTACTGTACAGAATTTTACCTGAAGAAGCTTCGATCATAATAGCAGCTGATGCATTGATATCAATTGGATCGCTGGCTGCATTTGCTTTTGACATCGGAGCCAGGCAAGTCACAAATAGTGTTAATATAACCAATGACATCAATATCCGTTTACATTTCATGATGTTCAATCGTATGACCTCCGTATTTCATTTTCTTCATCTATAATTAAGCCGTTAAAGGACATTTTTAAAGCACAACAGTATAAATTTTATCATAATCAGGATTAAAAAAATAGACAGAGTCAGAGACCCTGTCAAATGTTTTTAATTTGTAACATTTTATTATGAAATTGTATAGTTCGGTGATTCTTTTGTAATCTGCACATCGTGCGGATGGCTTTCACGAAGTCCTGCGCCAGTCATGCGAATGAACTGAGCTTCTTCTCTTAAAGCTAGAAGATCTTTGGATCCGCAATATCCCATACCGGAACGAAGACCGCCGACTAGCTGATAAACAGTTTCTTCAACTGGTCCTTTGTAAGGTGTGCGTCCTTCAATTCCTTCAGGAACAAATTTTTTGTTTTCTTCTTGGAAGTAACGGTCTTTACTTCCTTTTTCCATTGCAGCAACTGATCCCATACCGCGGTAAACTTTAAATCTTCTGCCTTGGTAGATTTCAGTTTCCCCAGGACTTTCTGACGTGCCTGCAAGCAAGCTGCCGAGCATAACAGCATGTCCGCCGGCTGCCAATGCTTTCGTGATATCGCCAGAGAATTTAATTCCGCCGTCTGCAATGATTGTCTTGCCGTGTTTTCTTGCTTCAGTCGCACAATCATAAATCGCTGTAATTTGCGGAACACCGACACCCGCCACCACGCGTGTAGTACAAATTGAACCAGGTCCGATTCCAACTTTGACAACGTCTACTCCAGCTTCGATAAGAGCTCTTGTCGCTTCAGCTGTTGCCACGTTTCCAGCAATAATATTTAATTCAGGATACGTTTCACGAATTTTTGTTACTGTGTTTACTACCCCTTGAGAGTGTCCGTGAGCTGTGTCGATAACAATGACATCAACATTGGCTTCGACAAGCTTTTTGACACGAGTCATTGTATCGCCAGTTACGCCAACTGCTGCACCAACGATCAGACGGCCGTGAACGTCTTTAGATGAGTTCGGGAACTCAATAACTTTTTCAATGTCTTTAATTGTGATAAGACCTTTTAATTTATTCTGGTCATCAACGAGAGGAAGCTTTTCAATTTTATGTTTCTGCAAAATCTTTTCAGCCTCATCCAAAGTCGTTCCTACAGGTGCAGTGACGAGTTCTTCTTTCGTCATGACATCGCTGATTTTCATAGAGTAGTCAGAAATAAAACGAAGATCACGGTTTGTAATAATTCCGACGAGCTTTTGATCTTCTTCGTTATTTACAATCGGAACACCGGAAATTCTGTATTTCCCCATCAAATGCTCCGCATCATATACTTGGTGATCAGGAGTTAAAAAGAAGGGATTTGTGATAACGCCGCGCTCAGAACGCTTAACTTTATCAACTTGTTCAGCCTGTTGTTCAATGGACATGTTTTTATGAATGATGCCCAAGCCGCCCTGTCTAGCCATTGCAATCGCCATTGCTGATTCTGTTACAGTGTCCATACCTGCGCTGATGACAGGAATATTCAGCTTTAACGTTTTTGTAAGTTCTACAGATAAATCCACATCACGCGGAAGCACCTCTGACTTGGCTGGCAAAAGCAGCACATCGTCGAACGTTAAGCCTTCTTTTGAAAATTTACTTTCCCACATTAGTAAATCCCCCTCTTTTCGGCAAAATATTATATGTAGATTATCAACTAGCCAAGAGCATGTCAAGGAAGCGGAAAAGAGTTGAAATATTTAGATAATGGAAAGGATAAAGAAATACATATGACATATCATAAGTGGAAAGACTTAG
>NZ_CP096406.1:0-10000 GCF_053903245.1 Bacillus sp. K7 | reverse complement strand
TCTCTAGGATTGTCAGAGGATGTCAAGACCTGGTAAGGTTCTTCGCGTTGCTTCGAATTAAACCACATGCTCCACCGCTTGTGCGGGCCCCCGTCAATTCCTTTGAGTTTCAGTCTTGCGACCGTACTCCCCAGGCGGAGTGCTTAATGCGTTAGCTGCAGCACTAAGGGGCGGAAACCCCCTAACACTTAGCACTCATCGTTTACGGCGTGGACTACCAGGGTATCTAATCCTGTTCGCTCCCCACGCTTTCGCTCCTCAGCGTCAGTTACAGACCAGAGAGTCGCCTTCGCCACTGGTGTTCCTCCACATCTCTACGCATTTCACCGCTACACGTGGAATTCCACTCTCCTCTTCTGCACTCAAGTTCCCCAGTTTCCAATGACCCTCCCCGGTTGAGCCGGGGGCTTTCACATCAGACTTAAGAAACCGCCTGCGAGCCCTTTACGCCCAATAATTCCGGACAACGCTTGCCACCTACGTATTACCGCGGCTGCTGGCACGTAGTTAGCCGTGGCTTTCTGGTTAGGTACCGTCAAGGTGCCGCCCTATTCGAACGGCACTTGTTCTTCCCTAACAACAGAGCTTTACGATCCGAAAACCTTCATCACTCACGCGGCGTTGCTCCGTCAGACTTTCGTCCATTGCGGAAGATTCCCTACTGCTGCCTCCCGTAGGAGTCTGGGCCGTGTCTCAGTCCCAGTGTGGCCGATCACCCTCTCAGGTCGGCTACGCATCGTTGCCTTGGTGAGCCATTACCTCACCAACTAGCTAATGCGCCACGGGTCCATCTGTAAGTGGTAGCCGAAGCCACCTTTTATGTTTGAACCATGCGGTTCAAACAAGCATCCGGTATTAGCCCCGGTTTCCCGGAGTTATCCCAGTCTTACAGGCAGGTTACCCACGTGTTACTCACCCGTCCGCCGCTAACATCAGGGAGCAAGCTCCCATCTGTCCGCTCGACTTGCATGTATTAGGCACGCCGCCAGCGTTCGTCCTGAGCCAGGATCAAACTCTCCGATAAAAGTTTGACTGACTACGCACATCGCTGTGCGATTTATAAAAAAATGAATTAACAGGTACGTTTTGTCTTGTTTAGTTTTCAAAGAACTTTGCGTGCTTCTCTCGAAGCGACTACTTAATAGTAACATTTTTAGTTAACTAGGTCAATACTTTTTTAAAAAAGTTTTTGGTAGTCATGTTTGCGTCTCTTAAAAGACAACAGAAATGATTATACCATATTTCTTATGGCTGTAAAGGGTTATGCAAAAAAAAAGCGCAGCTGGTTCACTGCGCTTTTTCTCACACTTCTTCTTGTGTTTCTTCTAGATCGTCTTCTTCATTTTTCTCTACTAATGCTACTGTAGCAACATGCTCTTCATCTGCCATTCGGATGAGGCGCACACCTTGAGTGACACGTCCAGTGATAGAGATGTCATTGATGTCCATTCTAATGAGTACGCCGCTGGCTGTAATAATCATTAGATCCTCTTCACCTTTAGTGGCTTTAACTGTTACTAAGTGGCCGTTGTTCTCAGTGATTTTCGCTGTTTTGAGTCCTTTTCCGCCACGGCTTTGGGTTCTGTACTCTTCAGCCGGAGTTCGTTTTCCGTAACCTTTTTCAGTTACGATGAGGATATGTGATTCTTCCTCTAATATCTCCATGCCCACAACAACGTCGTCATCGGTCAAGGTGATGCCTTTTACACCTGCTGCAGTTCTTCCCATTTCCCGGACATCTGTTTCAGGGAAACGGATCAGTAATCCGTTTTTCGTACCGATGATCATTTGTTTTGTGCCGTCAGTCAGACGTACACCCATCAATTCATCATCTTCACGAAGACTCAGAGCAATCAAGCCATTGTTACGGATATTAGCGAACTGAGAAAGCGAAGTCCGTTTTGAAACCCCGTGCTTTGTGGTGAAGAAAAGGTAAAGATCTGCGTTGAATTCAGTGACTGGAATAATCGCGTTGATCCATTCACCCTTTTCTACTTCCAATAGGTTGATAATCGGGATTCCTTTTGCTGTCCTGCCGTATTCAGGGATTTCATATCCTTTTGCACGATACACTTTCCCCTTATTCGAGAAGAAGAGAATCGTGTCATGTGTTGAGGTGGAAATCAAATGCTCAACGAAATCATCTTCGTTTGTTCCCATTCCCTGCACCCCTTTTCCGCCTCGTTTTTGACTGCGGTAAGTTGATGCAGGAAGACGTTTGATATATCCGTTGTGCGTCAGTGTGACAACAATATTTTCTCTCTCGATGAGATCTTCATCTTCAATTGCCTCTAGTCCGGAAGTGACGATCTCTGTACGTCTTTCATCGTTAAAGCGCTCTTTGATTTCTGTGAGTTCTTCGCGGATGATCTCAAGCACTTTATATTCATTTGCCAAGATGTCTTTTAGCTCTGCAATTAATTTAACAAGAGATAGGTATTCTTCTTCAATCTTCTCGCGTTCCAGTCCTGTTAAACGCTGCAGCCTCATATCGAGGATCGCTTGCGCTTGCTTTTCTGTCAGTGAGAATTGTTCAATTAAACCTGTTCTCGCAATTTCAGCCGTTTGAGAATTACGGATAAGGGAAATAACTGCATCGAGATGATCCAAAGCCACTCTCAAACCTTCTAAGATGTGAGCTCTCGCTTCCGCTTTACGCAATTCATAGGCAGTACGGCGTCTAATTACGACTTTTTGATGGTCAAGGTAATGCTCTAAGCATTGCTTTAGATTTAAAACCTTCGGCTGACCGTCAACAAGTGCAAGCAGGTTGATACCAAAAGATGTTTGCAAAGCAGTTTGTTTGTATAGATTGTTTAAAATAACATTTGCATTGGCATCGCGTCTGATTTCAATGACAACTCTCATTCCTGTACGGTCTGATTCATCACGCAGATCTGTAATGCCCTCTATCTTCTTGTCCCTTACGAGATCAGCAATCTTCTCGATTAATTTCGCCTTATTTACTTGGTAAGGTAACTCTGTAACGATAATTCTTTCTTTACCTGAAGATGTTTGTTCGATCTCAGCTTTTGCCCGGATTGTGATAGAGCCTCGGCCAGATTCGTATGCTTTTCGGATGCCACTGCGTCCTAAGATTTGACCCGCAGTCGGGAAGTCAGGACCTGGAATAACCTCCATAAGCTCCTGTATTGTGATTTCAGGATTTTCACTGACAGCAAGTACACCGTCAATGACTTCTCCCAGCTGATGCGGAGGAATGTTTGTTGCCATACCTACCGCAATTCCCGCAGCACCGTTTACGAGCAGATTCGGGAACCTTGAAGGCATAACGACAGGTTCTCTTTCTGATCCGTCATAGTTATCCTGATAATCGATTGTGTCTTTTGTGATGTCTCGAAGGATCTCCATTGAGATTTTAGACATTCTTGCTTCTGTATAACGCATGGCAGCCGCTGAGTCCCCGTCAACAGAACCGAAGTTTCCGTGACCGTCAACGAGCATATAACGATAGTTGAAATCCTGCGCCATTCTGACCATGGATTCATATACCGCTGAATCACCATGCGGGTGGTATTTCCCGATAACTTCTCCGACGATACGTGCGGATTTTTTATAAGGCTTGTCACTTGTCATGCCCAAATCGTTCATTGCATACAAAATCCGTCTATGAACCGGTTTTAAACCGTCACGAACATCCGGAAGAGCCCGGGACACAATAACGCTCATTGCATAATCCAAGAAGGACGTACGCATTTCCTGACTGATATTTATTTCACGAACTTGTGGTGTGTTTTGTTCACTCATTAAAAAACCTCCCTGAAGTATCACATGAAATATGTGGGAGTAGATTGTCCATTATGATCTTCAATACGATTTCACTATTCTCCATTATATCAATAAACTTATGATTATACACATTAAATTGCTAGAATATATAGGTATTGCAAGCATGACTGTATCTGATCTTGTTCAGAAAAAAGCCTTATTTCATATTGGAAATAAGGCTTTTTATGATTAGATGTCAAGATTTTTAACGTATCTCGCATTCGCTTCTATGAAGTTTCGGCGCGGTTCTACTTTATCGCCCATCAGCATTTCAAACGTCTCATCCGCATCCATTGCATCTTCAAGAGTTACCTGAAGAAGTGTTCTAGAGCTCGGATCCATGGTTGTCTCCCATAGCTGAGTGGCATTCATTTCTCCAAGACCTTTATAACGCTGCAATCCAGGCTTAGGCGTTTGAGGAAGAGTTTGTAACAGGTCATCAAGCTCTTTGTCATTGTATGCATATTCAACACGTTTCCCCTGTTGAATCTTATAGAGCGGCGGCTGTGCAATGTACACATAGCCATTTTCAATGATTTGGCGCATATATCTGTAAAAGAACGTTAATAGCAGTGTTCTGATGTGCGCGCCGTCAACGTCCGCATCTGTCATAATGACAACTTTGTGATAACGGGCTTTCTCCAGATTAAAATCTTCCCCGATACCTGTGCCGAGTGCCGTGATCATAGAACGAACTTCGTTGTTAGAAAGAATTTTGTCCAATCTTGCTTTTTCAACATTCAGGATTTTACCTCTAAGCGGCAAAATGGCTTGGAAATGTCTATCGCGGCCTTGTTTAGCTGATCCACCGGCAGAGTCACCCTCTACGATATATAACTCGGAGATGCTCGGGTCTTTTGATGAGCAGTCAGCTAGCTTGCCAGGAAGGTTTGAAATTTCCAAAGCACTCTTGCGGCGTGTTAATTCACGCGCTTTTTTCGCAGCCATTCTAGCTCTGGCCGCCATTAAACCTTTGTCGACAATTTTTTTTGCCGCATCCGGATTTTCAAGCATAAATGTTTCCATTGCCGTAGAAAATAACGTATCGGTGATCGTCCGTGCTTCTGAGTTGCCTAGTTTTGTTTTCGTTTGGCCTTCAAACTGCGGATCAGGGTGTTTGATGGAAATAATCGCGGTCAACCCTTCTCTTACATCGTCTCCGCTTAGGTTCGGATCATTTTCTTTAATAAGCCCTTTTTTTCTGGCGTAATCGTTGATCACACGAGTCAGACCTGTTTTGAAGCCTGCTTCGTGAGTCCCGCCTTCATACGTGTTAATGTTGTTTGTAAACGAGTAAATGTTGCTTGTATAGCTGTCATTATACTGCAACGCCACTTCAACCGTAATGCCGTCTTTTTCGCCTTCGATGTAAATCGGCTCTTCATGGACAACCTCTTTAGAACGGTTTAAATACTCTACATAACTTTTAATTCCGCCTTCGTAATGATACTCATTTTTGCGCTCTTGTCCTTCACGTTTATCTTCAATCGTGATGTTTACGCCTTTTGTCAAAAAGGCTAATTCGCGCACACGGTTAGCAAGCAGATCATAATCATACTCAGTTGTTTCTGTGAATATCTCAGGATCCGGGAAAAAACGTGTTGTCGTTCCTGAATGATCTGTTTCACCAATGATTTCAAGGTCTGAAACCGGGACTCCGCGTTTATAAGTTTGACGGTGGATTTTACCGTCACGATGCACCGTCACAACAAGCTCGGTTGAAAGCGCGTTTACGACTGACGCACCTACACCGTGCAATCCTCCGGATACTTTATAACCGCTTCCGTCAAATTTTCCTCCGGCATGAAGCACCGTCATAATGACTTCTACCGCAGGCCGGCCCATTTTTTCATGAATACCGACTGGAATACCGCGGCCATTATCTATCACTGTGATGCTGTTGTCTTTTTCGATTTGGATATTGATATCCGTACAATAACCGGCGAGGGCTTCGTCAATACTATTGTCGACAATTTCCCATACCAGATGGTGAAGGCCTTTGCTGTTTGTTGAACCGATATACATCCCCGGTCTTTTACGAACAGCTTCCAATCCCTCTAATACCTGTATCTGATTTTCATCATAACTGTTTTGCTGCTGTTCCATAGCCACGTCATTCACCTACACTTTTCTAAACGATATATTCGTGATAAAAAACTTCTAAGAATCTATTTCAAACATAAATTGCGCACGTTTTTTTAATGTGCTGGAAGATAAGGGAGAGTAATATATATTCTGAACCGTGACTACGATAGATTTGGGCGTGCCGTTTACGGAAGGCACCACCTTGCGTTTCTGTTTTTTCAGAAATTCTTCAACAATAGGCGACATGTTGGCTTTAAAATCAAAAATGCCGACAATATCCCGTGTTGAAACCACAAAGTCATCTCCTAAATGAATATACAATTGCCCACCTCATTTCTTCACTTCACTAACGCACCGTTCTGCACACGGAACATTCCTGCTTGACGTAAGGTTTCGTGATCAATGCCATCAACGCTTGTCGTTGTGACAAACGTTTGTACACGGCCTTGGATCGTATGAAGCAAGTGCGACTGGCGATAATCATCCAGCTCACTTAATACATCATCCAATAGTAAAATGGGATATTCTCCTATTTCCTCATGGATCAGGTCAATCTCCGCCAGTTTAAGGGACAATGCCGTTGTTCGCTGCTGTCCTTGAGAACCATACGTCTGCACATCGCGTCCGTTCACATAGAAAAGGACATCGTCACGATGAGGCCCTGAAAGCGTAACACCGCGCTCAATTTCTTTTTCTCTTAATTTAGAAAACGCTTCTTGATAGCTATCTCCTATTTTCGACAAGTCTTCAGGATCTGATACCTCAAGAGCTGTATGGTACTTCAGGGTCAGCTCTTCAAGCCCTCTTGAGATCCCCGTATGAATAGGCTGTGCCCATTTTTCGAGCTGCGCTGTAAACTGCAGGCGTTTTACGACGACTTTTGACGCAACTTCTACAAGCTGATCGGTCAAGACATCGAGCATTGTTCTGTCAGTTTGTTTTCTTGTTTGCAGCTGCTTCAAAAAATGATTTCGCTGGGAAAGGATTTTCTGGTAAAGAGAAAGATCATGCAGATAGACAGGGGAAACCTGTCCGATTTCCATGTCGAGAAACCGCCTTCTCACTTGAGGGCTTCCCTTTACCAGATTTAAATCTTCCGGTGCGAACATGATGGTATTGAGGGCCCCGACATACTGGCTGAGCTTTTGCTGTTCAATATGGTTGACCTTGCCCTTTTTACCCTTTTTGGAGATGACGAGCTGCATCGGGATCGCCCCGTTTTGCTTCATCACTCTTCCCTCTATTTTAGCATAGTCTTTGTCCCACCGTATAAGTTCTTTGTCATTTGATGTCCGATGCGACTTCGCCATGGACAAGACATAGATCGCCTCCATGAGATTTGTTTTCCCCTGGGCGTTTTCTCCGATGATGACATTTACTTTGTTTTCAAATTGGAGTTCAGTATGGTCGTAGTTGCGGTAAGATGTCAGTTCTAAGTTCTGGATATACAATCAGTATCACCCGCTTTAATTGACAACTCGAAATGAACCAAATCCTTCAATCTCTACCACATCTCCAACATACAGCTTTCTGCCTCGGCGGTTATCCGGCTCGTTGTTCACTAGCACTTCATGCTCGCTTAAAAACCACTTCGCCATACCGCCTGACTGAATGACATCGGCTAATTTCAAAAATTGTCCAAGTGTAATCATCTCTGTATCAATTGAAATCGGATTTGCCATTTTATCGACCTCTTTCAAATATCACTAATATCTAATTGTACTAAAAAAAAACGGATTAGGGAAAGGGAAAACTTATCGGAGCTGATGCCGAATAGAAAAGCTGCCGAACAGGTCGGCAGCGGTGTATCGGATTAATAGGTTCTGACAGGAAGGATAAGCTGTACAATCGTTTCATCATTCGGCGTGCGAATTAAGAAAGGCCTCATTGCACCTGTAAAGCTTACGCGTATCTCCGCTCCTTCAAGCACCTTTAGTGCATCCAGCATATATTTTGGACTAAATGAGATATTTAATTCCTCACCATCAATTTGATCTGCAAGAATGGCTTCCACTACTTTTCCGATTTCAGGTGAGTTAGACGAAATCTCAATGGATTCAGCAGGTTTTGCAGAAAGTTTCACTACGTTGTTGCGTCCCTCTCTGGCTAGAAGGGATGCACGATCAATCGCCTGAAGGAACTCTTTTGTGTTCACAATGATTTCTGTTTTGCTTTCCTGCGGAATCAGGCTGGTCGTGTCCGGGTAATTACCGTCAAGAAGCCGTGAGAAAAACAAGACGTTTTTGGCTTTAAACAGAACTTGGGTTTCTGTAATCACGATATCTACAAGTTCCTGATTGTCATCCAAAATCTTACTGAGTTCAGTTAAGCTTTTCCCTGGAATCACGACGTTATAAGATCTGTCTTCCGGAATATCAAGTTTCGCTTTTCTTAATGCCAGACGGTGGCTATCCGTCGCAGTGCATAATAATTCACTTTGCTCCACCTTCCAGTTTACACCTGTCAAGATAGGCCGTGTTTCTGAGGTGGACACCGCAAACACTGTTTGTCTGATTAGATTTTTCAGCAAATCAGTTGGAATCTGTATCGCATGATGCTCTTCGATTTGCGGCAAATGCGGATACTCATCGGCATCAAGCCCGTTTAGGTTAAATTCAGCTTTTCCGGAACGGATAATTGTCAAATACTGATTTTGTACTTCGATTTCGACAGTTGCCATCGGAAGTTTTTTTACAATTTCACTAAAGAAGCGGGCTTGTAAGACGATGCTTCCAGGCTGTTCTATCGTGACGATTTCCTTATCTCCTTCTTCTTTAGGAATAAAGGATTCAATAGAAATGTCTGAATCGCTTCCTGTAAAGGATACTCCATCATCTGACGCAACGATTTTAATACCAGTCAAGATGGGAATTGTAGTTCTGGATGAAACGGCTTTTAATACATCTTGGACACTTTCAACAAGACGATCTTTTTGAATCGTGAATTTCATTTTTATCCTCCTAACGGATAATGTATTAATATATATTTTAAAAAATAGTAGAAGTAATAGTAGGGCTTGTGGATTTGTGGATAAGTTGTGAAAAAGACAGGAAACACAGCCTATCCACATGTGGACAGACTGTGTATGACTACTGAAAAGTTATTCACACTTTCCCCGATTAATCCCCGCCTGCTATTTAAGCTGTTCTTTAATTTCTTTTACATGCTGCTGAAGTTGTTCATCGTCTGTCAGCAGTTTTGAAATTTTTTCATGCGCATGAATAACGGTCGTATGGTCACGGCCTCCAAACTCTTCCCCGATTTTAGGAAGAGAGGAATCCGTCATCTCCCTTGATAGATACATGGCAATTTGACGCGGAAAAGCAACTGATTTTGTGCGTTTTTTTGCTTTGAAATCCTCAAGCTTAATATTAAATTGCTGACCTACCACCCTTTGAATTTCTTTTATCGTAATCACTTTCGGTTTTGAAGAAGGAATAATATCTTTCAGCGCCTCAGCGGCCAGATCAGCATTAATATCTTTATTAATTAAAGATGAGTACGCAACAACCCTGATCAATGCTCCTTCAAGTTCCCGAATATTGCTGTCGATTTGATTTGCGATATAGAGCATAACCTCGTTCGGAATATCGAGGCCCTCTGCTTTGGCTTTTTTTCTTAAAATCGCAATTCTCGTTTCCAAATCAGGCGGTGTGATATCCGTAATCAAGCCCCATTCAAAACGTGAGCGCAATCTGTCTTCAAGTGTCGGAATTTCTTTTGGCGGTCTGTCACTTGAAATGACGATTTGTTTGCTTTCTTCGTGCAATGTGTTAAATGTATGGAAAAATTCTTCCTGGGTCTGTTCTTTTCCCGCTAAAAATTGAATATCATCTATCAAAAGCACATCAACATTTCGATAGCGGTTGCGGAAGTCGACGGCTTTATTATCCCGGATAGAGTTGATGAATTCGTTAGTAAATTTCTCAGAAGACAGATAAACCACTTTGGCAGAAGGATTATGATCTATTACATAATGGCCGATCGCATGCATTAAGTGTGTTTTCCCTAGGCCGACGCCCCCATAGATAAATAAAGGGTTGTATGCTTTCGCGGGTGCTTCCGCTACTGCGAGAGAAGCAGCGTGTGCAAATCGGTTTCCAGATCCGATGACAAAAGTATCAAA